>DAOQGS010000128.1:0-8171 GCA_035338675.1 Cellvibrionaceae bacterium | reverse complement strand
GCGAGCATTTTCGGTGTTGTGCCCGAAGCCACTAAAGAGTGAAAGCCCGAAATTGCGCCGCAGGCGATGGTGATAAATAAAAACGGGAACAAAGAACCGGCAAACACCGGACCGCTGCCGTCAATAAATTGGGTAATTGCAGGCATTTTTAATTCCGGCGCGGTAATAACAATGCCCAGCGCCAAACCCACTATGGTGCCAATTTTTAAAAAGGTGGAAAGGTAATCCCGCGGCGCCAACAACAACCAGACCGGCAGCACCGCAGCGATAAATCCATACCCCATTAACCCCAGCGCCAGCGCCTCTGCCGACAGCGATAGGTACTCCTGAGCAAAAGGCTGATGGCTCACCCATTCACCGCCAATAAGTGCCGCCATCAATAAAATAAAACCGATAAACGATACCTCACCGACTTTGCCGGGCCGCCAATAGCGCGAATAAATGCCCATAAATAAAGCGATGGGAATGGTTGCGGCGATGGTAAATAATCCCCAAGGACTGTGGGCTAGTGCTTTCACCACCACCATGCCCAACACTGCCAAAAGAATGATAACGATGGCCAGAATGCCCAACATACCGATTGCGCCTGCGGCAGGCCCCATTTCCTGGCGAATCATTTCACCTAATGAGCGCCCATCGCGGCGGCTGGAAGCAAATAACACCAGAGCATCCTGCACAGCCCCGCCCAATACAACACCCACTAATATCCACAAAGTGCCGGGAAGATAACCCATCTGCGCCGCAAGAATAGGCCCAACCAGTGGCCCTGCGCCGGCAATGGCCGCAAAGTGATGGCCAAATAACACCCATTTGTGGGTTGGCACATAGTCCAGTCCATCGTTGCGAATGGTTGCCGGAGTGGGCCGGTTATCGTCTAATTGCATTACTTTTTTGCCTATAAATTGTGCATAAAAGCGATAGGCAATGAGATAAACGCACACAGCAGCGACCACAATCCAGAGCGCATTCACGGTTTCGCCCTGTTTCAGGGCCAATACCGCAAAGGCCCAAGCCCCTAAGAGGGCAACCGCCCCCCACAGGACCAGTGATTTTAGGTTGTTCATAAGCATCTCATACGGCTAGTCAACAGGCAGCCGCACTGATGCGGCCTCAAAAAAACGCGCCAGTGTACCTAAGTTTGCGCGCACACTTCTAACCGGCAGTTGAAATACACGGCGATGGCGAGCTGACAAGGCAAATTTGATTAAAAAACCACAGTTTATCGAAGCTGCATGGGGATTTTTTAGCCAGATATAACGCCGCTAGCCCTAGCAGCCTGCTATTTCAAATGACAGCTAACCTGTGCTGAAGCTTTTATACCCATGACTGCAAAATACTCAGCAGCCACCGAGCACCAATTAAAGAAGCCACTGATTAATAGGCGGTTTCAAGAGCGCAGCTTGACCCTCCTAAATCAATTTCCCAACTGGCTTAGCACAATACCGGCCAACACAAGATGCGCTGTAGGGCACAACACAGTTTTTACCCAAAAGAAAAGCCCATACCGCCACAACTGAACTAGCAGCTTGTTGAAATACCTAGGCGGCGCCGGGCTGGCACGGCAGTATTTCATCAAGCTGCTGGGCAATGAGCGGGCCAAAACGAGAAAGGGAGAAAAGCCGTTAGCGCAGCAATAAGTATTTTTGCTTTAGCGGCGTGTTGAAATAAGGTGGCGATAACGAGGGGGTTTTTAATGGCGGCTGCAGGGCCAGGTGCTATACAAAATGATCTACACCCAACTCATCCTGAGGAAGATGAATGCCGATAATTTCTTCATCCGTTGACTCCCCGTGGCTGCTTTGGGATGGCGCATCCTCGCCGGAATTATCCCTTTGCTGGCGCTGATCATTTACATCAGCGTGGGAAAGATTAATGCCCTGCTCCTGTAATAAGTCCTTTAGGCGTTGTAGGGTTTGATCCATGGCATCGCGCACCTGGGGGTTAGCGACAACAAATGAAACACTCACCTGCTCTTGATGGGTGTGAATTTTGACAGCAATCGGACCAAGCTCCGGTGGATCTAACTGGATTTGCGCCGTATCCACCTTGTGCTCAATTAACCAACCGGTTTTTTCCACCAAATCAGTGGCAAGAGTTTGTTGATTAAAGCGCAGTTGCAAAAATGATTTATTATCAAGCGCGGTTGACGCAACTGCATGCCCTGGCTGCTGAGCCTGCCCCAGCCACTGATTCTCCTGAACAACCGTTTGATGCGCAGGTATACGCGCAGAGTCTACCGACGCTTCGCCTAATAAAGGCAATTCACGAGACTGCACGGCCACATCCGCCTGAGGTTTAACCAGTACATTAGGTACACGCTCTGCTAGCAGCGAGGTAAAACCTACATCTTCCGTCGAATCAACAGGAGAGGTAAAACCGTTCACCACATCATTTAATGCTTTATTTTCATTTGTTTTATTCAAAGCGCTTATCGGCGCATTCAATTCCTTGGTGTTTGCCGCTATGGGCGCTAATTCCGCCGCAATAGTGCCCATCGGTTGCTCCGCATCGGCAACAGAAGCCTCGAAAGGCATAGACGCCAGTGGTGCCAGCGCGAGGGTTTGTGGCTCATTCTTAGCTAAGCCTACTGGTACATTAGGTTGTTGCAGTGTGCTCACCTCCAGCGGTTTTTCAACAACTGAAGCATCCTGCGCATAGTGCAACCAAAATAACCAACTACTGTTTTGCTCAAGCGTATTAGCATCGATTTTTAATTCATCCGTGTATTGACTTACATTCTGTATATCGACTTCTGCATCCTCGTGTTCAACCGCATCTACTGGCTGCCCTGATTGATCTTTTAAATGCAAATTCGAGACAGTAGCAGAATCAGATGGCGCATCTGCATCTGCGCGCTCGGCGGATTGACCGGAGCTTTGCGTAGGGCTTTTTACATCTTTTTTTACTTGGCTACCGTTACCGCTATCGCTACGCTCCCGCACAGGTTGCTCACGCTGTTGGTTAAATATCTGGTTAAAATCCTGCTCATTGCGACTTTTATGGAGTGCTTGATGCTCACCCGGCAAGGCTGGCTGAGTTTGATTGGCAGTAGTTTTAAGCAGCGGCGATAGCATAATAAATCCAAATAAACTTTACACGATTCAAGATTGAGCCAGTCCTTATTAAATCCATTATTGAAGCAACAACACACTATTGACGTAACAGTTGCAACACCTGATTCGACGATGCATTCGCTTGCGCCAACATCGCTTGTGATGCTTGCTGCAATACTTGCGCTCTACTTAATGCCGATGTTTCCGCCGCGAAGTCAGCATCCATAATACGTGATTTTGCCGACGAGGTATTTTCTGACACCACTAATAAATTATTGATGGTAAAATCAAGCCTATTATTAGCCGCACCCAATTGCGAGCGCACGTTGTTAATGGACTCCAATGCCTTATCAATCACACCTATGGCTTTTTGCGCATGGGCCGCAGTATCAATACTCACATTGGCAATAGCCACACCAAATCGTCCGCCCGCGGTTGAATTAGCCTCCATAAGCCCTAAAGACGCTGGGTTAGCATTTACGCCCAGTTCAATACTGATTGGGCTTTGATTGGTACTGGTGAGTTTAATACCCGCCTCAACTGTGAGCGTAAATGTAGAACTTGCCGTGATGCTTGAGCTCGTTAATGAGCCTGTAGAATCTGCCACATCAGACGCAATAGTGGCGCCAAATAAAGCCGCAGTGGAGCCAAATGCACTATTTGCAGAGTAAGCCGCTAAATTAATTGACCCCTGATCCGACTCTAAAATAATGCGCGTACCGGATAAGCGCGCATGAACACCGGTTAAATCGGAATTGAGGTTAAATCCACCCACCACATCAGAAGCGGTGGCACCACTGGCAAGGCCTAAATCAATCACAACACCATTGATGACTAAATTATCCGAAGAGCCCGAGGCGAGACTTAAATTCGCGGTGCTTAAATCAATGGAGGCGGTAGCAAATGCATTGGCCACCACGCCCGTATCAAAACTGCTGGCATTAATAGCATTAATTTTTCCCTGCAAACTATCGGTATTGTCATTATCGATAATTGTGCCATTAATTTTGATATCGCCCACATTCCAAGCGGTGGCGGCGTGGGCAGAATCAATACCCACCCCAGTAACCGTGCCCGCTTTAAAGGATTCACGAAATCCTAAATTTAATAAATCAGCAGTAGTGCCCGTGGCCCCACGGCTTACCGTTATCGGATCGCCATGTTTACTGGTGAGAATAACCTGCCCCTCTGCGGACTGAGTAATGCCTTGGGAGTTAATCGCGAGCGTCGGATCAAATACGTTAAAGCCCGTCGCTTGTTCAACCAACTGGGAAGCTGCGTCAGTCACAGCACCCGTAGTATCAATAGCATCCACCACAATGGTTGAACCGGCATTATTGGTAAGCACCAAATGGCCAGCTTCATCCTTATCGGCACTGACAATACCGCCGGTAACCGTAACTATTTTCTCAATAAGCTCGTTGATATTTTTAGTATCGGTAACATTAAAGACGTTATTGCCGCTACCATCGGCTGCTTGCACCGTGATGCGCAATTTATTGCCGTTTTCTAACACCCCATTGCCTACTAGGTCACCTTTTAAATTGGTGTAACCTGATGCCTCTACACCCAAGACATTTTTATTGATGTTATCAATTAAATCTTGGAAGGTATCAATTGAACCGGTAAACGAACCAATGCTTTGGCCATTTATAAGCACATCGGTTTCATTGAGGGTTACAGTGGATAAATTAGCCGTTACCGCCGCACCCAACACATCGACACTAACCGAACCCATGCCTAATGTTTTGGAGTCCATCGCCTGAATGGCAATATCAATGGTTTGATTGGCCTGTGAACCCACCTGCAATTGCACATCACCTAAACTGCCATCTAACAGTGTTTGCCCGTTAAATGTAGTGGTTTTAGCAATGCGATCTAATTCAGCAATCAACTGCTGAACCTCTGCATCCAAAGTTGCCCGGTTGGAATCATCGTAAATGCCGTTGGCGGATTGAATAGCCAATTCGCGCATCCGCTGCAAAATATTGGTAGTTTCATCCAACGCACCTTCGGCAGTTTGGATGAGTGAAATGCCGTCATTGGCGTTGCGAACCGCCTGATTTAAGCCGCGAATTTGCGAGGTCATTCGATTTGAAATCGCCAGGCCTGCTGCGTCATCCGCTGCGGTATTAATTCGTTTACCGGATGATAAACGCTCCATGGCAGTTGATAATTCATTACCGGAACTCACCAACTGACGCTGAGCATTCAAGGACGACACGTTGGTATTAATGACTAGAGGCATAGCGCTTCTCCTATTTTTAAAATCTCGTCGCGACCTTGGGTTAATGTTCCAAACTGATCTTCGACCTTAAGCCAAGAATAGCAACCGCCATGCCAATTATTTTTATCCTTTAAATTCATATACTTATAATTATCTTCTAAAACCCAAACAACAAAGCGGCAATATTTATCCTCCTCCAAACTCCAAACCTTGCCGCTTGTTTCCCCACCATAACCAGAATATGCAGTTGCGTGTTTTTCCACTATTCACCAATTGGGAACTTGGGGATCACGGATGATGGCTGCTTTCAAAACTCGCGCGCGGATAGCCGGGTAGTTATAAAATATTTCCACCTCCGAACTTTATTTGCGGTTGTTATCCGAAACCGTCAGTGTGGAAAACCGAATCAAAATAGAAAACGACTTTTCACCTATCTTCTACTCCGCACCCCAAACTCCCTCTTAAATTCGGTGAAATATCTTTGTTTACTGCGTATAAAACTCGGCGTTTAGGCAACCTCTTCGAACCCCCAGCGCCGATATTCCGTCCCAGTCCTTTGCGGCCCAGATATTTCAACAGGCGACTAAAGTGAAAGGCTGCCCTGCTCATCCCTGGGCACTATTTAAGTTAAGCCAGGCTTTGCATCGAAACCTGCCGCCTTGCCCAAAAGGAGCCTGTAGCGCCCATTCTTCCTTCTAACGCCCAAAAATTCCCAACCGCCCAGTGCAAATGGCGTATTTTTAAGCGGGGCCAAAAGTACTAAAAGGGCCCCTAAGCTGTTAAAATGCCGTCCTTTTCGCGCTGATGCGCCTTGCACCTGAGATCGAACGAGAACCCTATGAGCCAACCCACCTCCCCCTCCCTAAGTTATAAAGATGCAGGCGTCGATATTGATGCGGGCAACAGGCTGGTCGATCGCATCAAAACCGTTGCGCGCAAAACTGCTCGCCCCGAGGTGCTCGCAGGGCTCGGCGGCTTCGGCGCTCTGTTTGAACTCCCCAAGGGTTATCAAGAACCTGTCTTAGTCTCTGGTACCGATGGAGTGGGCACCAAGCTGCGCCTAGCCATACAATTGAAAAAACACGACAGCATAGGTATCGACCTAGTCGCCATGTGCGTGAATGATCTTATTGTCGGGGGCGCCGAACCGCTGTTTTTCCTCGATTATTACGCCACGGGCAAATTGGACGTGGATACCGCTGCGGCGGTGGTGAGCGGTATAGGGGAAGGATGTTTACAGGCTGGTTGTTCGTTAGTCGGCGGCGAAACCGCTGAAATGCCCGGCATGTATGAAGGTGAGGATTACGATTTAGCCGGTTTCTGCGTCGGCATTGTGGAAAAATCTAAAATTTTAGATGGCAGCAAAGTATCGGCGGGGAATGCCATTTTAGGTCTCGCCTCAAGCGGCCCACACTCCAATGGTTATTCGTTAATTCGCAAAATTCTTGAAGTGAGCCAAGCCGAATTAACCCAACCCATAGGCGCAACCACCTTAGCCGATGCACTTTTGGCGCCCACGCGTATTTACGTTAAATCTCTGTTAAAACTGTTAAAAACCTATCCCGTGCACGCCATGGCACATATTACCGGTGGCGGTTTGTTGGAAAATATTCCGCGCGTTATGCCGCCGCGCACCAAGGCGCTGATCAACAGCAATCGCTGGGAAATGCCCGAAGTATTTAGCTGGCTGCAAAAAAGCGGCAATGTGCAAATGGAAGAAATGTACCGCACATTTAACTGCGGTATCGGCATGGTTATTATTGTGCCCGTTGATGTGGCTGATGCAGCCAGCGAGTTGTTAACCCGCGAAGGCGAAACGGTATTTAATTTAGGCCAGGTGCAAACCGCCTCTAATGAAGCGCCCTTTGTGGAAATTATTTAATGGGCGGCAAAATTGTTGTATTAATTTCCGGCGGCGGCAGTAATTTACAATCACTTATTGACGCCTGCGCCAGATCGCACATCGATGGCACTATTTGCGCTGTCATCAGCAACCGCCCGGATGTTAAAGGTTTGGAGCGCGCGCACAAGGCGCAGATCCCCCATCAAGTTATAGACCACACAGGCTTTGCCAATCGGCAAGCGTTTGAGGCAGCCCTCAGCGAGGCCATTAATCACTACGCACCGGATTTAATCGTACTGGCCGGTTTCATGCGTGTATTAACGGAGGGCTTTGTCAATTCCTACCTGGGCAAATTAATCAATATACACCCGTCTTTATTACCTAAATTTACCGGTCTTCACACCCACCAACGAGCCATTGAGGCCAAGGAAACTCATCATGGCGCGAGCGTTCATTTTGTCACGGCGCAGCTTGATGGTGGCCCGGTTATTATTCAAGACCGAGTAGAAATAGACCCACAAGACGATGCAACAAGCCTCGCTGCTAAGGTTTTAGTTAAGGAACACCAAATTTATCCGCAAGCTGTACAATGGTTTATGAGTGGGGAATTGGCATTTAAAGAGGGAAAATGCTTTTTACACAATCAGCCTTTAGGCCCAGAGGGTATACAGGTGTGGTTGCACCGATTATAAATTCTGTTAATACGCATACTGGTTTGGATGTTGTGTTCACCAGCACCACGAAACAAAGGCGAAAGAACCGGGGTAATGCGGAACATTCACTTTAGTATATACGCTGTGCAGTAATCGCCTGTTGTTAGTTGGCCTACCTAAAATAATCGCGGCTTTTAAGGGGCTTTGGCCCCAGCTTGTGCTGCAGCGCCTGACGAAATACACGCTTGAGAATTTTTGCGCTGTCGCCTTCAGTATCACCTGCACCTATAGCCAACAGGCTCTCACCAGAAAAAGTAACCGATGAGCCGCTAAAACCCACGCGCTCAAACCCCACGCGGGGGTTAAATTGATAGATTAAATTTGCCTGAATGGGC
>DAOQGS010000127.1:0-8228 GCA_035338675.1 Cellvibrionaceae bacterium | reverse complement strand
AGCAGGAGTTATTGCAGCGGGCCATCCGCGTGCACGGCAACTTTAATGAGTATGTGCCTTTAGGGCTTGTGCTTTTATTGCTGGTGGCGATGTATCAATAAGGAGAATAGGTTGTGATTTATAGTTCGGTTGAGGACAACTGGCTCAGAATCGAGCTAATGTTTGAAATTGCTTCAAAATATAATGATTTTACAAAAGGTGAAGATGGTTTTGATGTTGCTGAAACTGACGGCAAGCTCAGTTTTCGTATGGATGTCTTCTTAATGGACGGGGAGAAGAAAGAATCCTGTCTTGTTGGCATGCTTATGGTGTGGTCTGTCGTGACCTTGGAATCACTTATAAATCACGCTATTGCTGAAAGTATAAATAATGAATTGACAGCAAAGCTCGCCATTGAACATCCTGGCCAGATAACAGAAAAAATTAAGCCTAGAGTGAATGCTAAGTCAGAGTTGGCTAAGAAGCTACTTATTCTCAATGATGATTCAGAGGATATATCCAAGCTATTGGAAATTGCGGAACAGCTGTCTGAGCGTCGAAATCATATTGTGCATGATAAACCTTTTGATCATTGCACCGATGAGGATGGAGAGCCGATAATTAAATATTTCAGGGTAAGAGGTAAGGAATTGGATGAGAGGATCAGATTTAAAAGCCTGGGGCCGTTTTTTAAGCAGTGTGATTCAGTCAAGGAGTTTATACAACGCAAGTCCAATCTTGGTTCTCTTGATGTGCATGGAAAGAGTTTTTCTGGGCTGTTGAATGACGTTTAGCTGAAATCAATAGTAAAAATCACTCGCTGCCGCTGTATTTCGATTGTATTTTCTGCTGATCTAATGTTGGAGTTTTGCCTTAAGGCATTGTAGAGAATTATTATTGCGCAGTTAATAATCTGATCTAATACATTTTCAATATTAGCTTCTGCTGTCAATAATAAAGCGCGCACGCAGATTTTTGAGTAGCTGGAAACTGTCGATATAGTCGATAGTATAATGCTGGCATACGTTGGGGATTTTTATTTTAAAGCTGTTGCCTGGAGCCAGTCGCTCTTGGGTTACAACGGTGGCGCCAACGGTTAGTGCTTTTGCGAGTAACCAAGGGTCAGCACCCTCTGCGAAGCTTGCAACATTCGCCGGATTTTTATGAGGGAGTGCATAAACGTACTCCATAATGCGTTTAAAATGTTCCTGGGTTGCATCATCATTTTCCGGCAGGAAGTGTTTCTTGCGCGCTTTGACCCATTTACTTAGGGCGTCATTTTTCCCGGCTAATTCTTGGTAAACCATATTTACACTGAAAACGTGCCCCTGCGAAAATTGGTTATCTAACCAATCCCAATAGGCTGGACAAAAATCAGGGGCGTAATAAGTGTTGTGCGCGGCAATATAGGTGTTGGCGTCCAGTAAGTACATTAGATCCCTAACTCCGCTGCAAAGGCACTGATTTTACTGGGTGCCATATCTAATAATTTTCCCGCGTCTCTTAACAAGACTCGCCCGCTTAATGTTTCTGATACCAAAGCCTTGGCAAAGCGCTCGCTGACTTGGCTCTTGCGTGTGCGGTAAAAAGACGGGCCACCCTCGGAGCGCTCACGGTTTTTATAGTCCTGTTGAATACTATCAACGTAACTTTGGTACTGCTGCCGAGTAATCTTGCCGAGTGTTAAGGCTCGGCGTGCCAAGACCCATTGGCTAACGTGGAATTGCGCCTCTAGTACAGGCAAATTAGCGTGCCAGTTGCGCAGCTCTTGCCAATGACTCAAAAATTCATCTGCAGGCACTAACAGCTCCGCCGCTACCGCATTGCATAGAATTTCTTCTGCTCTATGGGTGTGGGGTTTTGCATCAGAGACACCGCTTTGGCCAATCCAAATATGCGCTAGCTCATGCATCAGGGTGAATAACTGTGCGCTAGGCGCATCGGCCCTGTTAATAAATATAATGGGTGCCACTGGATCAAATAGTGCGAACCCACGAAATTCTTTAACGTTGAGCGGTTTACTGTAATGTCCGAGGTCACCTTGGCGCATGACCAGTATGCCTATGTGTTCTATTTTTTTGATCAAATTGCGGTAGTAGTCTTTCCAGTTACCGCGCTCTGGATGTGCCGGTATATTCAGAACGGTACGTATATCGGCAACAATTTGGGTTGCGGGTGTTTGGGCCGTGAAGCGGCCAATGTGTGGGTTTTTTTGCGCATCGGACATCTGGCGCACGTATTCTTTATACCACTCTTGCCGTTCGATGACGGTGTAGACCATCTTAATTAATTCGGCACTGGGGTGTGGGTTGTGCTCATTATCAACCGTGCGCAAATCAGGAATGGGCAGCTGCTCAACGGGTGCGGAACTTAAAAATAAATACCCTAAAGGTGTGAGTGTTTGTTTGGCAAAGGCTTGCGCCTGCTTGAATGTGAGCTTGGTGAGCCCTTTTTCCCAGGCAATTAGTTTTTGTTCCTCCACTTTGAGCACTTTGGCTAAAGCTGCCTCACTTAAGTGGGCGCGTTCGCGCGCCCAGCGAAGGTTAGCGGGATTGATATGCGCGTATGCGACGGCCATAAATATATGTCTGCAATCGGTAGGGTGCGAGTGAACATGTAGTGGATGAAGTATAGCGATGTGACTTGAGTTAACACAGTGCAGAGTTCCGACCTGGCAAGTTGCCTGTGATTACACCTACACATCAGCCTCGTTGCTAAGATGTTAATCCTGACGTCCTAAAGTTGCTTCCGCACATAATCCATAATCGCTTTCTTACGTTTTTTATCCGCTCGATGCAGCTGAATTAACAGCCACGCCACATCCGCATCGCGGGCATAAAAATACGCCTCGGGTACATTCAGCACGTTGGCAAGGCGCTCCACCATTGTGCTGTCCGGTGCGTGTTTGCCTCGCTCGTAGTGGTTCATGCGGGCACTGGCGGACGCCTCATCAATGCCCGCCAATACCCCCAGTTTCTCTTGCGATAAACCAAGGTGTGTGCGGGCTTCTTTTAGGCGTAACGCAAAAACCGACATCCCAACTGCTCAATAGTGATGAAGGCTAAGATATTCTTAGGTTATACTGTGCCTCACACTAAGGAATACTTAGTGATGTGCGCCGCTGCGGCCCGCCGCCATTGTCGAGGGGCGGGTAGCCCGTTAGGTGGCTTCGCGCACATAGCAGCCCCTACGCCCAAGGCCTAAACCGCCGTGATAAACAAGGAGTAATCACTAACGTGCCGTATTTTGTACCGATCCTACCCGAACAGGTTTTTACCGATCCACGCATCTGCTTGCACTTCCTGGCGGATGACGCCAACACCCAAGCCGGTCGGCATTACCTAACCCTGTTGGATGCAGGCTACTTTATTTTTGTTATCGCCTATCAAACCGCTCTCACGCCTCTAAACGCAGATGACCCCTGTTGGCAGGGCGGCACCCAAATAGAGTTGCCGGTGAGCGGCCTTGGCCCAATGCTTACCGCCCTTGAACACCACTACGCACACACCCGCCACCACAGCCTGCGCAGCCAAGCCGTTTTCAAATACACCAAAAGCGTTGCTGATGAAGTGCTGAGCCTAAGCCGCGACTATGTGCTGCCCGGTTACGCCCTTAAAAATCATACCCGCAAAGTCCACTTACCTTGGGCGCATGACGATTGGAAGCAGGAGTTGCGGCTTGCGGATGACTTGTTATTTACGCAGGGCTATTACGCCGCGTTAAAACAATTGGCGGATGATTATGCCTAACAGGCTAGGCACTTTTCGGTGGTCACAGACCAAGCTCACGGCCTAAACAGAGCGCTAAACACCTTTAATAAACAGCATTAACCCACGGACTTACCCCAGGAGCACATCATGAGACGCCACCCGCCCGCTCACCAGTTACAACCGGATTTACCGCTTATCCATCATCACCATGCGTTGCCGCCGGGAGTGGTGGAGCTGGCACACATTCACGATTTTAGTATTGAAGGCCGCACCTGGTCTTTTTTACGCTATCAACACAAACTTATTTTATTAATGCACTACCGCCAACAATCCGGCGGTGACACGCAATACGGCTATTTTCAGCGGGAATTTCCCTTGGAATTTTTACGCTGGTTTCCCAGCGCGTTGGCGCAATATGAACAAAACCCTAGCCTTGCCATTGAAGGCACGCTAGGGGCAGAACAGCTCAGCCTGCACGCGAGCGATGTAGGAAGAGGTTATTGCGCGGTATTGAATTATTCCCGTTGCCAGCGCGGCCATAGCCCCATAACCGACTTTAGGCCGCAAGAAACCATCATCGCGAACCATTTTATTTATCAAGGCGGGTTATTGGCGTTAATTAAACAATTGGGCCAACAGTATTTACCTGCGCAGCCCTTATAAAAAAGCGGTACAGATAGAGATGAATGGCGACCGCTTAAGGACATTTCGCGAGGCAATAAACGAAACCGATTAGCTAAAAATAAAAAATAAATGACGCGCTTATGAAGCTGTTTCCTCTCGTGTGGCGAGTGGGATATTTTTTGCGCGTATATCATTTTTTCTATAGGGATCGCCTAAGTAGCAGCTATCCAGCGCGTGTACATAAGGCGTTGTGCACGATGCCAATGTGTTGTTGAGGAGTGTCACAAGGGGAACGATAGAACCCCTTTTAACGTGTATAGCGTACCAGCGCTGGAATATAGAATGGTCAATGCTTAATGAGTCATAGGGGATACAGCCAATAACTGCGTTATTAACACTTGGGGCAATGGGAATGGTGCAGGCTTTTGGCGATATATGCTTATAAATAGCCGTTAATAAATCAATTGTGTTATGGGAGAGGGTTAAGTCAGTGACGGTGTTGGCTGTAACGAATAGGCAATAGCGCCGCGATAATTGTTCAATAGTGGTGGTATTAATGGCGTAACGTGTGAGCGTCGCTTGGCGAGTGTAGGCGCGTTTTTGCTCCTTCATTTGATGAAGCACCATCGCGCAGTGATGCGATCCACCCGGCTGCACCGCCTTGTAGCGATCAAGCCAAGCATAATAATGAACCGTAATAGGCCTGGATTGTGGAAACCCTTCCCGTTCAATATGCCGGATATTCGCAGCCCAATCCTGATCGTCTAGGCCGGAGAGATTGCTATCGGGATACATGGCGGCACCCCAGGTGGCGGCATCGTTAAACCAACTGCCGTTAATCTTCGCCAGCCAATTGCTGCCAAACCCTTTTGAATTGCTGAGGCTTTGAATATGAGAAAAATCAAAATTATCTATGGTTTCCTCGTGCTGGGTGACGCAGGCCCGTAATACTTGCGATATCTCTTGGGGGGCATTCGCGGCAAAACTACCGGAAAATATGCACGCCCAGTTTAACAACAGGCTCCCATCTGCACTGGGTTTGTAAAACTGTGGTGGTGACAGTTGCAAGGCGGATAATTTATCCGCTTGCGCGTAAAGTGTTTTGTCGTAGTAATACTTGATTAGTCTTGAAAATAGATTGTTATCTTTATTGGCCATATTCACGGCTTTGCTCCTGGCAAATTAAAATAAAAAAATGCGTTGAATTTTTTAACTATAAAGACCAATCTGATTTCTGAGGTCTATTGCGGGCTATATTGCCCATTTATTTTTATGCGCTGCACTTTAGTGCCGAGTGGTTGGGTTGTATAGCCAAGCCGAGAAAAATCCAGTTGCTAAGTGTGACGGCGAATCAGTTTGAGCAATCGCGATAAAAAGGGCGTTATAAGCTAGCGGTGTGCACGCGGCGTTCTTGTTAAAACCCTTGTGTTTAAACCGGGCGCCTCATCCGCTGGACTCTGCCCCGTTGCCACCTGCACCCCCTGCGTGTGCGATATAGCCTACATTCAGAGGCGGCTATATCGCCTGCACAGCGCCCTTAAGCTCCGTGATAATAGCCGTGCCCTATCAACTCAATCCATGGGCTGAAAGGGCAGACCGCGTTACACCACGCTCACTTATTTTTTAAGGAACCCCATCATGGCCCAACCCGATTTGATCTCATTGAACATCCCCGCTGCCGACTTGCAAGACATTCAAGCCGCCATCACCACCCTTACCACCAAACTTGGCCCCCACCTCATTACCCTCAGCAGCGCCGACCGTAAGGAAATCCCCAAAATGGGGGATAAAACCCAGGCCTTTGTAGGCAAAGCGCGGGAATATGCCAGCCAAAACCGCGACCTTGTACCGGGTTACCTCGACCTCGCCGCCTTTGAAATTGACTGGAAAGCGGTAGAAGTGCTGACCAGCTTGCAGCGCCAACTGGCCCCGCTGGCGGATAACCTCAGCGACAGCCTGGCCTTAAGTGGCAGCGAAGCCTACCAAGCCGCGCTGATTTTTTACCGCAATGTCAAAATGGCTGCCCGTGCCGGAGTACCTAACGCCAAAACCGTTGAAGCAGACCTCTCCAGCCGCTTCCCAGGTGGCAGCGCTAAAGCCAGCGCAGCTGCAGTGGCTAACCCCGCGTAAACAAAGCCCCTGCGGGGGTTGATGCAGGGCAGGGGGCACCCCCTTTGCCTTGCTGTTTCAGCCCATTACCGCGCGCCTAGCTGCACCCCCCACCCCCTACTTCGCAACCCCCTTCAGCCCCTTCGGAACACCCTTCACCTACTGCGCCACCCCCTCACGCCTCTTCGCTACACCCCCCAGCCACTGGGCTACAGCCTTGAGGGTGTGCCGACCTGCGGCATTGAACCTAAAAGATGCGGCAGGGGTGTAGAACCATTCGGTGCCGTACCTAAACCGTGCGGCAGCGAGGTTTTTTCATACAAAACCGCACTTAAAAGATGCGGCGAGGCTGTTCAAACACTCGGCGTCGCACCTCAAAGCCTCGGCGAGGGTCTTCAATCACTCGGCGCCGCAGGTAAAAGGCTCAATGCCCTGGTGCAAAGCCCCCAGAGCGGCGGGGCGAGCAACCACCCCGCCACTACGAGGCACCCCTCCACAGGAGGGGAATTGGCGCTTCAAGCAATTTGGCACCGTATATAAGCATGGGCACACTCCACAGGAGAGGCATACAGAGTGCCCATGGCACGCACTAGCGGTGCACAACACCGCCCTGGCGCGGGCAAAAACTGTGAGATATATCGCACACCCGATGCCGCATATCGCCCCTATAAAACCCGCCTGTCCCTGCCCATAATGCCGCCCCAGGCGTAATGACCACATCGCCATGGGCGCAACCTCACCGGGCCGCAGCCCATACACGCAAGGATGCACCATGCCCCCAGCACACCCGCACGCACCTTTTTACCGTCATCGTTTAATGCCGCAGGGCACTGCATGATTGAACAGCTCCCCATTCCCCTCCTAAGCCCCATTACCTGTGTTGAGCAAGGGTTTGTGTACTTTGGTGCCTGGCACACAGCGCCTTACCTGCTGTATAAAAGCCCTCGTTACCTGGTGATTCAAACGCAACCAAGCCTGTTGCAGCACGGCCTGTCGCAGCCCAGCCCGTCGCAGAATGGCCCCGACCAATTAGTCATCCCCCGCGCGGCCATTGTTTGGCTAAGCCATTTGGTGCGCCACCCCTTTATGCGTCGCGAAGGCCACACCGAATGTTTCGAAGGGGAAACCCTCACCCTGCGCCGCAGCGCCCCCCGCGATGGCGAAGGCACCAGTGGGTTTGAAATCCACAACACCAGCCGCCACACCGGCAACACCCAGCGCCCACAGCGCGCCCTGATTAGCGATGAATTTATGCACGAATGTTTAGTGCCGTTTATGGATGGATTAAACAGTGGCGCCTGAATACCTTAAAAATTCCCCTCCGCTGGAGGGGTGCCCCAACGGGGCGGGGTGGTAAACCGGGCCAAACGAGTGACCCAGGAAAATTAAGGCAAAACAAAAAATTAAAAATAAAAGTAAAAATAAATAAAAAAGAGGAGAAAAATCGCGCAGAACAAAGAGGACGAAAAAACACAGCGCACAAAAATACCAAACGATCAAAAAAGCGATGTACCCACCTACTGAACCATTACCAGGACACGCGAGGACGCCATGACCACACTCAACGCTTTTGATGATGTACACCCTGAACACGCCCTGCGCGACCCGCGCATTATTTCCCGCGCTCTATACGCAGACTCTAGCGCCCGTAACGGCAAACACTATTTAATTTTAAAAGACGGCCAGCATTTTATTTTTGCCAGCGTCTATCAACACATCAACCCCACCATTAACCCCAGCGGTGAGCAGTGGAGCGGCGGCAGCCACATTGAAATACCAGCCCCGGCACTGATCTGGTTGCTTAAC
>DAOQGS010000126.1:0-8249 GCA_035338675.1 Cellvibrionaceae bacterium | reverse complement strand
TAACTGCTGATCAGCGCACTAATGTCGGCGGCAGTTTCCTCCGGGCTGCGCTTGCGCCAAAAGTAACTTAACGAATCAAACCCCAACACGTTAATGCCCTGCGCACTAAAATGCTGGGCCAATTCTTTATCCAGCTGCGCCCAGCCGCCATCCCCGGTGAGAAACAGCACAAAATAATCAGCGCTTTGGGTGCTTTGCGCGGGCACCTCCACCACCGGCGAGTCATCATCGTTTTGCGCCGACAAGGCCTGGCTAGTCAAACGCGGATCGAGCCAGTTCAACAGCGCATCCACCTCTAACCAATCATCTGCCCCACCCTGCGCCTGGCTCAATTTTACCGACGGCACAGCCTGAAGATATTGCTCGCTGGCCACCAGGTCACAGGTGCCGGAAGCGGCCAGCCTAGGTGTCTGAAACACATACGCATTAGCTCCCAAGGCCTGGCTGGGTGCGGCCATCACACCTGGCTGCCCGCTCCAGGCGCGCTGGGGGCAAAAGGTTTGCGCAAGCGCTCGGGCGGGGCAAAAGTCCACGGCAATGGCGCTGTGAAAGGACTTGGCCGGCGCCTGCGCCAGGGCAATAAAACTTAGCGCCGCCGCCTCCCCGCGCCCCATCACCAGGGGCAACAACCCCGCAAGCTGAGGGTAGCGCTGTTCTATAAAGTGCTGAAGTTGAGCTATAGGGGAGGCAAGATCTGCACAAGCGGACTGGCCTTTTAAAAAGCCTGGGTCAATCACACTCACTAGGTAGCCCTTATCGGCCCAACGCCGCGCTAATGCGCGCCGCTCGGTTACGGGTTCTGCGCTGGCGGCAAACACGATTAAGTGGCCCTTATCCGGTTCATCCACATTGAAAAATGCCACATCGCCCAATCCAGCCACTTGGCTGTGATGTTCGTGAATTGACTCATTAAAGCCAGGCGCCAAGTACTGCACCGCAAAAAACCCCGCCGCTACTACCAATACCAGCAGCAGCCCACCCACACCTAATTTTACCTTCTTCACCACTTGCTCAACTCACAAAAAACCCCCAACGAAGGGGGCTTAAATTAATTCAAGAAACGCCGCAGTAACTCGGCATACACACTGTGCAGTTTTTGCCTGCAACACTTTGCAACCACTTAAGAGCGCGGCCAAAAGTTTTTACATTCACTAAAAGAGACTGCTGTTACACGGGGAAATCAAAGCGATCGAAAATGATCGCCGCAACTTCTGCTAGGTTTTGGCAATTAAACCCTTGGCGCCACCGGCGATTAACTTCGCCACATTTACCAAGGCGATACTCAGCTGCCAGGGGTTTTTAGCAATCAAATAACGGCCGTGCCATTGCGGGGTAAATTTTTCTTTATAGGTATACACCCCAGAAAAATTATAAAAACGCGTATGGCTTGCAAATAAATAACCGCCAAACTTATGCAGCACATTAGCCAAACGGTGGGATTGCAAACCCGACAAGGGCGCCATACCGAGATTAAACCAAGCATAACCCTGCTCTTGGGCCCACAACAAAGTGCTCAGGGTTAAATATTCCATAACGCGTTTAGGCGCGCTGCGTCCGTAGCGCATTAAATCAATCGCCACCTCCTGTTGGGTTATATCCCGCCACAAACTGGCAAAAGCAACTATCTCGCCTTGATATTTAGCTACAGCCACCGAGCCAAACTGCAAATAATCCACCGAGAAAAACCCCAAGGAAAATTGTTTTTCGCGGGCGGATTTAGCGTCCAACCAGTCCTGAGATATTACCGCCAATTGCGGCATTGCCGCTTTCAGGCTGTCGCCTTCCAATACAGCGAATTCCAAGCCTTCTTTTACACACTTGTTGTAGTTATTGCGCAAATTGAGTTTTTTACTGCCCGCCAAGGAAAATTCAGCCAGTTTTACCCGCGCCTCATCGCCCAATTTAAACGCCGACATCCCCAGATCAACATACCAAGACAAGTTAGCCGCATCGACTTTATATAAAACCAAGCTTGCCCCCGCCGCATCCGCCTGCTCAGCAAGGCTCCACAGCAACGCGGCAAACTCAGTGGAGTCACCAATCGGGTCGCCCATCGCAATCCATTGGTTGGGCGTTTTACCAAAAGCAATACAGGATTTACCCGTGGCACTGAATAAAAAATACTTATCCCCGGCAAGCCCCAAATGGCATTGGGTATCGCCCTCGCGCTGCACCAGTTCGCGGTAGCGCTGCAAGGCTGCGTTATCCGGCAGCTGTAAACGCGCATCGCAGCGCGTAAAGAGTCCATACACCGCCAAACCACCGGCAAAAAAGGTGGTTACAAAGACTAATTTTTCCAGGGGCGATAATACTTCGCTGGAAATCCACTGGCTAATAAACATGCGTTCGATATCATTGGTCTCCGTCAGCAACACTGTGGCACTCACCAACAAAAACCCACCCAAACAATAACGGCCCCATAAGGCCCAGGGAATCAAACCCTGCAGCAGCGCACTGGTGCGGTAAAAATAATGGCCGCTGGAGCTAAAAATCCACACCATCAAAAGGCAAACAACACTACTTAGCAACGCATCATTGAGGGCAAATAAGGCTGCGGCCACGATAAAACAGCCAAACACCAGGCCATAGGCCAAATCAATCCTGCGCCAATGGCAACGCCAAATAATCAGGAATATTACACTCAACAAATTATTAATATAGGGCGCCACAAAACTCGGCGGCGATGGAATAATGCCATTTAAAAACGGCGGCACATGGCCCAGCCAATAGGTAACCGTCAGCGCGAGTAACCACAGGGATACCAAGGGTTGAAACAATTGCCCCGGCAACTGTGCCAGCGCCCAGGGGCGCTTAACACTCATCGCTTGATTTTTGCGAATATCCAACAACAGATAAGCCGTTAAACCGGATATTAACGGCAGGCAGTAATACACCGCGCGGTAGGCCACCAAACAGATAAACACCTGGGTGGCCGGATAAAATTTAGCGGCAAAAATAAGGAAAATACCGTCAAATACCCCTGCCCCGCCGGGCACACGGCTCAACACACCAGCCATATGGGCAAGCAAATAAATGCCCACAAAATGCAGCGCGGACATCTGCACGATTTTGTTTAATGGGATATATAAAGCGAGTGCTGCGGGCAAAAAAAGCGTCAGGGGTTTTAACCAGTTTTGATACTCCCGCCCCACCACTAATTTAATTAATTCGGAAACCATAGCGCCTTCGCCGCGGCCCAAACCCAAGCGCAGGGTGCGCACAAACAACGCACACAAGCCGAGCAAAAAAATGCCCGCCGCCAACCACACATGGGCCTTAAACGGCAGATCAAATAATTCCGGCGAGGCCACCACTACAGCGCCAATACACGCCAGCAACCCCGCAACTAATAAACCCGCGTGGGGTAAAAACCCAGCCTGCGCCACCACCGGCTGCACCCCCACCCCCAGGGCGCGGCAAATTTGCGCGGTAATCATGCGCTGCAGGAGCGCGCCGGATGTGGGCTTTTGAGCGTGATTTTTCGCCTCTTTTTTTAAGGCCAAAAAATCCCAGGCATTTAGCAGCCCATAGGCGGCCACAGCGGCAATCACCATCAGCACAATCACATTAAACGGCAAGCGCCACCACAAACCCAACATCTGTTGCCAGTGGGTAATCGGCAATACCTGATGGATAATCACCAATCCCACTAACAACCAAACAACATGTTTCACCGGTTGCGCAAGCGCGATTCGCTGCAACAATTTAGTCATTATCGCCTTATTCCAAATGAGTCGGGAGTTTACAATTAACGCGCAAAGAATTTAGGTTCAGAAGCTGTCGCACTCGCTGGGAAACCTGCGCATCGAGTCGATGTGTTGACCACAGCACACACCGCCAAAGTCTAGTCCAGTGTTTAGCGCATCCCCTAGCCTGCTGCAATTAGAATGAAATTAAAGTCGGCGTCGCCATAACCAATTAACCCACTGGCAGCTAGCCTGGCCTATACCGACGTTGCGCCACCAGTATGGGTTGCATAACGCCAACATCAAGGCCTATCAATGGGCAAAAAACAAAAAACTAACCAGCGAAGGCAGCAAACAAGCCTAGCTGTTTAAAAGCCAGCACATAGTTTTAACCTGCTGCTCAATTCACCTTTATGAATTACCTCTGCAGGCGCGGCCACTGTAAAAATCGGCATTACTGGGCGCACAGAGGCAGACACAATATCCGCATTATTTATTAATAGAGCCTTAAGCCACTTAACTAGAGCGCGGCAGGATGCAGCTGAATCGAAGGTGTGCTCGAAATTTTGATATCGCCGCGCAGCCGAGCCCCCGCTGCGTCCTTCATGGTTTTATATATCCAGCGTCCCTCCGCATCGCTGCGCGCGTTGATAATCAACAATTCATTTGAAACCGCAACCCGCTTAGCCAGGTTGCGCAAGGTTGTCTCAACTGCCGGGGATTTGGCGCTGAGGTCAGCTGCAGGCAGGCTGATGGTGGTGCTTTTAGACGCCGCTTGGGTTTGCGCAAGCTTAGCGGCCTTCGCCTGGGCTTCCATTTGTTTTAATTGCGGATTATTTGGAAAAAGTATTAAACCCTTTTGCAGCTTGCGCAGAGCGGCGTCATATTGTTTGCCAACAATTGCCTCCTCCACCTGGGCCGGGTAGGCCTCAGCCACTTTTTTGATGCCCTCCTGTCCGCGCACATTAGTCGGATCCATAATCACGACCGCACGGTAGAGGTCGTAGGCGTTTTCCGACGCCGGTTCAGTCAGCGCCTGCATGGACAAGGCGGTATCGGCGCGACCAAGCAAAAGCTCAATCTTCTGCGCTTTGGCATCCAAGGGTTTGGCTTGCACTGGAGGGGGCGGCGCAGGCTGTGCTGGAGCGCTAACACAACCGGCCAAACTCAGCAGCACTTGCAAGACAAATAGCGGCGCGAGCCGACTCATAAAAACTCCAAGCCTTGATAAAAGGGCGCACATTCTAAACACCCACCCATGGCGAGAGAAGGGAGCTGGGCGAAGAATTTGGCGCACAGGTTGTAACCGGTGACACGCGGAGACACCAACGAAGGCAACCCCGCCAAAAAGCTGCAGAAAAACTGTGATCCAATTTGCAGATTGATTATGCGAGCGCTTCCGAGATTTAGCTATTGATGAAACTTACCGTCGCAAGCCTTGCCGATTAACTTACAATGGCGGCGGACCTTTTTAGTGAGGTTCCCGGCCTTGTTTTGTCATATTTCTTACGAACGCGCATCCCTATGAAACTGATTAATCGTACAGTATTTTTTGTCCTGTGGGCATTTTGCCTCAGCATTACTTCTTTGCAGTCACTCGCTGCCAATGACGTGAGCTCTCTAACCGGGAAGTCGGCCACCTCTGAAGAATTTTTACCTGTAGAACAGGCCTATAAAGTCAATGT
Source organism: Cellvibrionaceae bacterium (assembly GCA_035338675.1). Lineage (GTDB taxonomy): Bacteria > Pseudomonadota > Gammaproteobacteria > Pseudomonadales > Cellvibrionaceae > CAMCXE01. Next base: position 2,878 of record DAOQGS010000126.1, on the reverse strand, counting down.
AATTCAGGAAGGCAATGCCATTTACCTGGATTGGACCATCGCCAAAGGCTATTACCTCTACAAAGAAAAATTCAAAATCTTCGCTCAAACCGAGCAGAGCAAAACACCCTTCACTCCTACGTTTGAAGCCAGCCAAAGCAAATACGATCCCTACTTTAAAAAGGATGTGGAGATATTCCACGATGCCACTCGCATAACCCTCTCCACGGCCAACCTGCCCAAACAGTTCGAAATGAAACTGACCTCCCAGGGCTGCGCCGATGCAGGCCTGTGTTACGCGCCCCACACCCGTTACTTCCAAATTGACCTCAGCCAAGGCACCGCCCTTGAAACAGCAGAGACCAAAATTGTCGCTGCAGAGCCTGCTGCTGCCGCAACCACCGCGCAAGCTTCCACCACTGCAGCCGAGGCGGCTCCTGCAGAGGAAACCTACTCTTTTGGCGTGTACATACTGCTGGCAATTGGCGGCGGCATGATTCTCAACCTGATGCCCTGTGTGTTCCCGGTACTGTCTTTAAAGGCCTTAACCTTCGCCTCCACCAGCCAGGACGGCCACTCCCATTCGAGCCACGGCTGGGCGTACACCTTTGGTGTCTGCCTGTCCTTCGTGATAGTCGCCATCGCAATCCTGGCCCTGCGCCAAGCGGGGCAAGGTGTGGGCTGGGGCTTCCAATTGCAAAATCCGGTGTTCGTAGCCTTCGTCACCTATCTGTTTTTAGTCATGGGTCTTAGCCTTTCAGGCATGGTGCATTTTGGCACTAGCCTGATGGGCGTTGGCCAAAACCTCACCGCTGCGGAAGGCCTGCGCGGTTCGTTCTTCACCGGTGTTTTAGCCGCTGTAGTTGCCAGCCCCTGTACCGGCCCATTGATGGCCCCCGCTATCGGTTTTGCGCTGACCCAGCCCTGGTACGTATCCATCATTATCTTCATTGCCCTGGGTTTTGGTTTGGCCCTACCCTTCCTGGCACTGAGCTACAGCCCAGCGCTTGCCAAAATGCTGCCGCGCCCAGGCATGTGGATGGAAACCCTAAAACAATTCTTAGCCTTCCCCATGTACCTCACCAGCGTGTGGTTACTCTGGGTGTTGGGCAACCAAGTAGGTATTGATGCCATGGCGGCCCTGGTGCTCGGCGGTATCGCCATCACCTTTGCACTCTGGCTGCTGCAAAACCAGCCCGAAGGCACTGTGGGTAAAACCCTGGTGAAAGGCTCCGCCATCGCCGCTCTGTTTTATGCAGGTTATGTCGGCTACAACGCCGAATCCTTCAAACAAAAATCTGAAGGCTGGGAGGCTTGGTCGGCTGAGCTGGTGGAAAAACACCGCAGCGAAGGACGCCCCGTGTTCGTGGATTTCACTGCCGACTGGTGTATCACCTGTAAAGCCAATGAGGCTAACGCCATCAATCGCGAAGATGTCAGCAACACCTTCAAAAAATTGGGCTATGCCACTTTAAAAGGTGACTGGACCAACGCCGACCCCAAAATTACGGCCGTATTGAGCGAGTTTAAGCGCAGTGGCGTGCCGCTTTATGTGGTTTACCCAGCTGGATCTGGCAAGGCTGAATTGCTGCCGCAAGTACTAACCAAAGAAATCGTCATTGAGGCCCTAGAGCGCAACGCTGCAGGCAAAAAAGTAGCCGCTAACTAAACCTGCGGCTTTTCCCCCTCTGTTTTGCCGTCAATCGACGAGTTTCTCCGCCAAAGGCGCTGTTTTTAATAGACAGCGCCTTTTCTTTTAGGCAAAATCCCCGCCCAGCGCGAACAGGCCAATCGGCAGCGAACTTCTGCGATTGTGCAGACATTTCACATCTACCGAAAACTTAATCCTGACTTGCGCCCCTATTCGGGCTGAAGCGGCCCGCTCAACCGCCGAGTTAGCGCAGTAGGCATAGGTTTGATAAGAGGTCCCATGGCCAAAATACTTGTTCTGCACGGTCCGAATTTAAATTTGTTGGGTTCACGGGAGCCGGAAATCTACGGTTTTACCACCCTCAGCGACATCAATAATCTGCTGGCGTCCGCCTGCGCATCTCACCAGCACGAATTTTTTCACCTGCAAAGCAATGCCGAGTTCGCCTTAATCGACCGCATTCACCAGGCCAAAGCCGAAGGGGTGGATTTTATTATCATCAACCCAGCCGCATTCACCCATACCAGCGTGGCACTGCGGGATGCTCTCGCTGGCGTGCACATACCCTTTATTGAGGTGCACCTGTCCAACGTGCACGCCCGCGAGCCCTTCCGTCACCACTCGTACCTTTCGGATATCGCCAAAGGCATTATCTGTGGGTTCGGGGCACAGAGTTATCTGCTCGCGCTAGAGGCTGCATTTAGCCACCTCAAATCACATTAATTTACTCAGACTTTAAGAGGCATCAATGGATATTCGCAAAATAAAAAAGCTCATTGAGCTACTCGAAGAATCGAACGTGGAAGAATTAGAGATTCGCGAGGGTGAAGAATCCGTGCGCATCAGCCGCGGCCAACGTGCGCCGGCCGCGCCCGTACATACCTATATCCACCAGCCCATGCCAACAGCTCCCGTCCACCAGGCTGCAGCGCCAGCTGCACCGGTTAGCGAGACGGTAGCGGCTAAAAAAGACGAGCCCGTCAGCAGCGGCCACGCGGTTAAATCCCCCATGGTGGGCACCTTTTACCGCGCCTCCAGCCCCGGCTCACAACCCTTTGTTGCCGTGGGCCAAAAGGTTAAAGCCGGCGATGTCATCTGCATCGTGGAGGCCATGAAAATGATGAACCAGATTGAAGCCGATCGCGCAGGTGTTGTGGAGGCGGTGCTGTTGGAAGATGGTCAGCCCGTCGAATTCGACCAGCCCCTAGTCATCATCGCCTAACAGGACGCTACGATGTTCGAAAAAAT
>DAOQGS010000125.1:0-8266 GCA_035338675.1 Cellvibrionaceae bacterium | reverse complement strand
CTCGTCAATATCGGGAAAATTAAACGGCGTGCCATCGGGAAATACTCCACGCTCGTGGCTTAGGGAAATTTTGCCTAGTTTTAATAATTGCTGGTCTATTTCGCAATCAAAAAATCCCCATAAATATGCACCCGCTGTACTGATACGGCCATCCACATAGCGCTCGATATAACGCTCTTGCTGCTGGAAGTGTTGGGGATTTAAAAACATCCCCTCAGACCAAATAACTTTGCTTTCTAACGACATAAACGATCCGTGAACTTAAACATAGAGCGGAGGATTAACCCGGTGGCGTGCACCCAGGTTGGCTATTTTTTCTCGACCAGCACCATATGGTTGCCGGTAATTTTCACTGAAATACGGTTGCCCACTATGTTGCCCGGGGTTACCGGGAATATCACTTTGTAATTGGCATTTTGATACTGTAAAAACTCTGCATATAAGGCCACAAATTTAGTGCCGGGGTTTAACACCAAATTGGACTCGCGTTTATCGCCCGGTACAAATATTTTCAGGTCTTGTCGATTGACGAAATCTGCCTCCAACACCGCCTTATCCTTGTTATACAGCGTCATAAAATCTGCCTGATGGAAAATCATCGGCGATTTTAATTCGTACATGCGCACAAACACCGGCGAAGGCCGGTTATTGGCATCCGGGTTAATATCCATATCCGCCTGAATGGTGAGTTTTAAATCCGTATCCAGGCCGATGGTTTTACCTGTGCCATTAACTTTGGTACAACTGGCCAAACCCAAGCCTAACCCCAACAGCAGGGTCAATTGCCAAAGGGTGTTCCAAATAGACGGCGTGCGGATGTGCATAGGGGCTCCTATCGTTGAGAGTGTTCACGTTTGCGGGCGATGGCCAATTTGCGCAGCTGTTCTTCATAGGCCTGCACAAATTCGTCGCCGAATAAGTTTTGAAACGAATTTTCAAAATTGCCGATTAAATCTTGATAAAAATCATCATAGGCGGACCAACATTTAGCGCCTTTCATACCGGGCAATATGCCGCCGGTTTTACCTTGGCGCTCAAACTGTTGCTCCAACTGCAGCGGGTCAAAGCGCGATAATAGGGATTTAAACGCCGCGCGAATACCTGCCAAAATTGCCACTTGATGATCCATGATGGATTCAAAACTATCCTGCACCGATTCCACCGGGGGCTTATAGCCCTTGGAGGAGCGCACAAATAATAATTCCAAGGCGTCGTCTACATCCGTGGCGAATTTGATCGGATTGTTTTCCCTGGGTTGAATGGTGGTAACGGCAATGCGAAATTCATTTTTGATGGAATTGCGCGCCCGCAAGATTTGCAACAAACCGCTGATGGATTCGCGGGTCATCTCGCCAATTAACTGCGGCAATACCTGTTCTTGTTCAGCGCTCAACTGGCCGCCCAAGCCCAAGGCGGCAATGAGGTTTTGCACACCCGTATCGTGGATTGGCGCCTGCCGAGCAGCGGGCGGTGCAATAGGCTGCACAGGTTGCGCCGCAATGGGTGGGACTGGCGGTGCAACCGGCGGGGCCTGGGGCGGCACCTGCGGTTCGGGGGGCGTTGCCCAACCGGCGGAGGTGTCATTGGCCTCACCGCCCTGCATCGCCTTGAGCCGATCCGACAGCGGCACCTTGCCCGGGGTACTGGCGGGCACGTGGGTGGAGAAGGCACTGCCAATGGGGTACACCTGCCCTTCACTGGCGTCCAGGGGCACGGGAGTGGCCCCGGCGCTTTGCCCCAAATGGGCAAAGGGATTATCGCCCAACGCATCTGGCACGGGCGCCACAGGCGGCGGACTCGCAGGCTCCGGCCTAAATGCAGGTGGCGGTGGCGGCACAGGGGCAACCGGTGGCGGTGCAAACGGGCGGGCGGCGGGCGAAGCCGGTGCTGCAGCTAAAGGATCGCCACTGGCAAAGGGATCGACGGGCTTAAACGCTGGCATGCCTAATTCATCCGCCGCCGCAGCGCCGCCGAGGGAATTCCAAAAATCATCGGGTATAGCCGCCGAGCCGGGCGGGTTGGCGGCAATTTTAGGAAGCGAAATGGCATCGTGCAGAGGGTTATGGCCCTCCTGCTGGGTAAAACCGGGCACCGCCTGGGGCTTGGCGGGGGAAAACGGATCCGGCCCGCCGAACATATCACCGCCGCCAAACGGGTCGGCAGCAAACGGGTTGTCTTGGGGGTTACCGGCAATTTTTGCAAAAGGGTCGGCGGGATTCGCGAAGGGGTCCGCAGGTTTAGCGCCGCCTAAGCCAAACGGGTCTTTAGCGGCGAAAGGATCCATGCTGGCATCGTAAAACGGGTCGCCCCCAGCACCGCCCCCGACGGGGAACAAGTCGGCACCATCGATGGCCTGGGGAGTGGGCTCAAGTGCGCCCCATTGAGCGCCCGCATTAAATGCTGGCGGCGGCTCTGCCGGTGCTATGTCGGCGAAGGGGGATATTTTCGCCGCGGTTTTTTCCAGGCCGACACGCAGGCGATACTCGCCCAAATCCAAGGTATCCCCTTCGCTGACGCCAACGCGGTTGTTGCGCCCCACCGGCAGGCTAGCGCCGTTCAAAAACAGGCCGTTGGTGCTGGTATCGGTAATGTAAAACTGCCCCTGCTCAAAGCTGACCACACAGTGTTTGGAGGACAAAAACTTATCGGGATCGGGCAGTACCCAGGTATTGCCGTCGCCGCGCCCGATGCTGCCGCCCTGCTCGTCAAAGGATTTTTGCCCCTGCTGCAAAGCGGCCTTAGCAGGCGCCTTTAACAGAGAAAAGGTAATTTTCATAACTTAAGGTCCACCGCTACCGCCCAGGTACTCGCCGCTGGTGCGCCTGGCTGGGTCGGCCAGGCGGCAGCGGCTGTATTTATTTGCGCGGGCAGTATATGCCGGGTATGAGACGGGTTAAAAGCCATGCTTAGGAATTAGCCCGCATTTAGAAATTCACACTTAACTCGATCCTCAATGGCGCGCCGATAAAGAGGATTAATTAACGCCTATGGCTTGCAAGTTGGCCTGCAATATGGTTTAAATCACCGCCCCGCATTGGGCGGGATTGTTGCGCCAGGAAGTGTGTTGGGTGGTTGCGGACACCGATTTGAATAGGGCCTTGCCCCCATTCGCTTGTGCGTTTTTTGGCCTTGGTCAGGATTTAGGAATTTATGTCGTCCCGCTCAATTGATATAGCCGCATTTTTAAGCCCGATCAGTGAGGAGGCGCCCTGCGGCCGCGATCTGCGCGAGGGCGGCTCGCCCACCTCCAACTTCCAAATGGTTAAGCTCGCCCGATCCACGGCCCGCAGTGCCGAGCGCAGCAATGTCTACAGCGATGACGGCCAAGCCGCCGACGACGCCCGCCGCAAAATCGACGAATCCTGGCGCAAAATTATTGAGCTTGCGCCCAAAATCTTAAAATCCGAATCCAAAGACCTTGAAGTCGCCTGCTGGTATTTAGAAGCCCTGGTGCGCCGAGATGGCATTGCAGGGCTTCGCGATGGCTTTGAATTAATTGAAGGACTGATCGAGAACTTCTGGCCCGACCTCTTCCCCATGCCCGATGAATACGGCTTGGAAACTCGGGTGGGGTCTTTAAAGGGCCTCAATGGCGAAGGCGGCTCGGACGGCGCCCTCATGGCCCCCATCCGCAACAGCATCATTACCAATAGCGGCCAGCACCGCGCCTATAGTTTTTGGGAGTACCAGTCCGCTGCGGAAACCTCCCGTATTCTCGATGATAAATCCCGCGAAAAAGAATACGCCCGCAAGGGCTACACCCTGCAAAATATTGAAACTGCAGTGCGGGAATCCAGCAGTGACTTTCTCACCGATTTGCGCAACGACCTAGTCGGCGCCCTCGATAGTTTTACGCGCTTTAACGACAAGCTCTATCAATTATGCGGTGCCAGCGAGGCGCCCCCCTCCAGCGCTATTACCAATTTACTGAAAGATTGTATTACCGCCGTCACCTTTCTCGGCGGTAACAAAATCGTAGCGGAGACATCAACCGTGGATGACAGCCTCAACGCCGCCCAGGAATCCGACCACAGCGACAACGCCGCGGCCGGCGCGGGTGCTGCAGCCGTGCAGCCCGTCACGCGGGCCCTTGCCAACCGCGACCAAGCCTTTAAACAGCTAGCAGAAATCGCCGAATTTTTCCGCAAAACTGAGCCCCACTCGCCCATTTCCTACATGCTGGAAAAAGCCGTGCGCTGGGGTAACATGCCGTTGCACGAACTCATGCAAGAATTAATCAGCGATGACGCCACCCGCAATCGCTACAGCGAGTTAACCGGTGTAAAGGGGCAATAATTTAAGGCCAGTAGGCGCATTGCTGCAGCTTAAACCTGCACAGTAAATAACACCAACACACCTAAATCAGGCTGTAAGTACGAGAACTACCCGTTAAGAGAAGTCAGTTGCACCACGCGCGTTAAGAGCCGTGCCGCAGATGGGGCATCTGGCATGCAGAATAAAAAACCTGCACGATTAAAAAGATATTTCGAAATAAAAAAGATATAACAAGATAAAAAATAGGGCCGCGATGGCATGACCGCCCAGCCATTAAACCTAAGTCGCCCTGTCTAAGGCGCGGCAGCTATAGTGGCGTAGGCGCAGTTAGCGGCAGCTGCACTTTTAACGTACTATTGCTGCTCACCTTCGTCATTGAGATAAAGGCGTCATAAAGATTGCAGGCGTCATCGAGATAAAGGGCACGAGATAAGGCTCCCAGCGGGCAAAAACACGGGATCTGCGCAGGCCTTCGCCCATGTGCAGGTTTTAATTTCATAACACTAGAATTTTCATCACGAGGTTAGGACTATGGCCAGCATCCATGACAAACTCAATCGCGTGCGCAAGCCGCGCGTCCACATCACCTACGATTTAGAGTCCAACGGCGAGAGCGTCAAGCGCGAATTGCCATTTGTAATGGGCGTTATGGGTGATTACTCCGGTGACAACACCAACCAAAAAGCCTTTAAGGATCGCAATTTCCTCCAAGTCGATCGCGATAACATCAACGAAATCATGAACAACATTAACCCCCAGTTGAACATGAAAGTTGAAAACACTCTGCAGGGCGACGGCACTGAGATGTCGGTGAATTTAAGCCTAAATCATTTAGAAGACTTTGAACCTCACCGCGTGGTGGAGCAGGTTGAACCCCTGCGCAAACTCTTAGAAGCCCGCAACAAACTGCGCGACTTATTGAGCAAGGCCGACCGCTCAGAAGAGCTGGAAAAAGTTCTTGAAGACATTTTAAGCAACACAGACGCACTCAATAGCCTTAAAGGCGAATTGGGCATCAATGAGGAGACCAAATAATGGCCGATACAGAATTAGAATCGCAAGGCGCCGGCAGCGCAGAAGCCCAGGAGCTTAGCTACCTGAGCATGGCCCTGGACGCCACCCGTCAAACCAGCCGTGACGATGCCGAAGACCTGCTAAAAAACCTCACCCGCGAAGTGATGGCCGGCACCGTTAAGTGGAATAAAAACCTCACGGTTACCATTAATTCCGCCATCGCCGCCATCGACAAAGCCCTGTCAAAACAGCTCACCGCGATCATGCAACACCCCAAGTTCACCAAACTTGAGGGCTCCTGGCGCGGCCTTAACTACCTGGTATCCAACTCTGAAACCAGCTCACAATTAAAAATTCGCGTCTTAAACGCCAGCAAAAAAGAGATCAGCAAGGATCTTGAGCGCGCGGTGGAATTTGACCAGAGCAACCTGTTTAAGAAAATCTACGAAAGCGAATTTGGCACCGCAGGTGGTGAGCCCTACAGCTGCTTGATCGGTGACTATGAATTCTCCGCTCACCCGGACGATGTCTCAACCCTCACCAATATCTCAGGCGTTGCCGCAGCGGGCTTTTGCCCGTTTATTTCTGCTGCCGGCCCGAGCATGTTTGGCTTTAACAGCTATCAAGAACTCTCCAAGCCGCGGGATTTAGAAAAAATCTTTGAATCTTCCGAATATATTTCCTGGCGCAGTTTCCGCGAGAGCGACGACTCCCGTTTTGTCAGCCTGGTAATGCCCCGCGTTCTGGCGCGCCTGCCCTACGGCGCTTCCACCAAAGCCATCGACGCGTTTAACTTTGAAGAGGCCGACACCAACGACCAGGGCAAACACCTGGGCATTGAACACGACAACTACTGCTGGATGAATGCAGCCTACGCCATGGGCACCACCCTGACCCGCGCCTTTGCCGAATACGGCTGGTGTACGGCCATTCGCGGCGCTGAAGGCGGCGGTAAGGTTGAAGGCCTGCCCAGCCACATTTTCGCCAGCGACGATGGCGGCATCGACCAAAAATGCCCCACCGAAATCGGTATTACCGACCGCCGCGAAGCGGAACTCTCCAAACTCGGCTTTTTGCCCTTGTTGCACTACAAAAATACCGACTACGCGGTATTTTTCGGGGCGCAAACCACGCAAAAACCCGCCCAGTTCCAATCCCCCGATGCCACGGCCAACGCCGCAATTTCTGCGCGCCTGCCCTACATCATGGCGACCAGCCGTATCGCCCACTTCTTAAAAGTAATGGCCCGCGACAAAATCGGCTCCTTTATGGAAGCTGATGAAGCCGAGCGCATGCTGAACCAGTGGATCAAGCAATACGTCAACGGCAACCCACTGGCCTCGGCCGAATCCAAAGCCAAATATCCATTGGCCGAAGCCCGCGTGGAAGTAAAAGAAGTACCCGGCCAACCTGGCGTGTACAACGCTGTGGCCTGGATGCGCCCCTGGCTGCAAATGGAGGAGTTAACAACCTCCTTGCGCTTGGTAGCTAAAATGCCCAAAGCAGGTTAATTCACCCGCTGATGTGTGCCTAATACAAGGGAGCTTCGGCTCCCTTGTGTTTTTAAACCCTATAAAATTCGGCTCAATCGATATAAGCCCTTTTTCCTGAACTTCAGTTGGAATTCACCCAGTGTCATCGGCCAGCCCAGCATTTAATTTTGACGAAATCTTAAAACAGCAGGCATCCGCCGTGCGCTTAGACGATTTCCTGCGCGAGCCCCATTGGCCCAACGCCCTGCGTTATTGGCTAAAACATCACACCCCCGAGGGCGCTGTTAACAATACTCGGGATATTATTAGCCAACTTGAACTGGCCATTAGCCACCTCGACCAGTTAATTAACCAGCAGCTCAACGCCATAATTCACCACCCGAAATTTCAGCGTTTAGAATCCTCCTGGCGCGGCCTGTATTATTTAACCCTACAGGCGGACGGTATTAAATTAGCCAAAATTAAAGTGCTCGACGCCAGCTGGCAGGAAGTCACTAAAGACTTAAGCCGCGCGTTGGAATTTGACCAAAGCAGCCTGTACAACAAAATCTACGCCGAAGAATACGGCACCCCCGGCGGTGAACCCTACGGCGCATTAATTGGCGATTACGCCATCAGCCATAAACAGACCCGCACCCATCCCTACGATGATATTTCTGCCCTAGATTCCATCGCACAAATTTCCGCAGCGGCTTTTGCACCTTTTATTGCGGGAGTATCCAGCGAATTATTAGGCATGGATGATTTTTCCACCCTGCGTTTGCCGCTGAATTTAACCTCGCTATTTGCTCAGGAGGAATATATCCAGTGGCGCGCCCTGCGCATGAAAAACGAGGCGCGTTTTGTAGGCCTTACCCTGCCGCGTATTTTAATGCGCAAACCCTACCGCACTACGCCGGGCAATTATCGCGGTTTATATTTTTGTGAATATATCCGCTCGCCAGAGGATTATTTATGGGGCAATGCCGCCTATGCCTTCGGCGGTATTTTGCTGCGGGAATTTGGCAGCGTGGGCTGGTTTGGCCATATACGCGGTGTGCCGCGCAATAATATCGGCGGCGGTTTAGTTACCAATTTACCCTGCGACAGTTTTAAAACCGACCCAAACGACATCATCACCAAACCCGCCACCGATGTTGTGATTACCGATAATATCGAGCGGGACATTAGCAATTTAGGTTTTATTCCCCTCTGCCAATGTTTTGCCACACCCTATTTTGCTTTTTATTCCAACCAGTCTATTCAATTATCCAAACGCATGGCTACGCGGGATGCCCAGGTCAACGCCAAATTATCCACCATGCTGCAACACGTTTTATGCGCCTCCCGCGTAGCTCACTACATTAAAGTGATGGTGCGGGATAAAATCGGCAGCTTCATCACCGCCGATCAGTGCGAAGATTTTTTACGCCGCTGGCTGCATCAATACACCACCGGCCGCAAGGATATGGAATGGGAAGAACAAGCCCTCCTTCTCCAACAAC
>DAOQGS010000124.1:0-8290 GCA_035338675.1 Cellvibrionaceae bacterium | reverse complement strand
GCGTCGGTTAATTTGGCATTTAACGGGCCTTTGCCATCGATGGGATTTCCCAGTGCGTCTACCACACGGCCTTGTAATTCAGGGCCTACAGGTACTTCCAAAATACGGCCGGTACATTTACAGCTCTGCCCTTCGGCGACGCCGCGGTAATCACCTAATACCACTGCACCTACGGAGTCGCGCTCTAAGTTCAGAGCTATACCGAATACGCCACTGGCGAACTCGATCATTTCCCCGTACATCACATCGGCAAGGCCGTGGATACGAATAATACCGTCGGTTACGGAAACGACGGTACCTTGGTTACTGGCTTCAGTGGCAACGCTAATGCTTTCAATGCGCTGCTTAATGATTTCACTAATTTCTGACGGATTCAGTTGTTGCATACTCAAATTCCTCAAACCTAATGACTAGGCGTGCATGGCTGCGGCGAGTTTAGCCAAACGGCCTTTCACCGAACCATCAATGACGGTGTCTCCGGCGCGAATTAATGCGCCGCCTAACAAACTTTTATCCAACTGTGTGGTGAGATTCACTTGGCAAGCGAGTTTAGAGCTAAGCGCGGTGGCTAATTTAGCCTGCCACTCTGGGCTCAATTCAAACGCGGTGCTCACTTCCACATCCAGGGTTTTGTCGTATTCCGCTTTGAAGGATAAGAACAAGCGATTGACCTCTGGAAGAAGACTCAAACGCTTATTGTCCGCCAAGGTAACAACAAAATTTTGTTGCTTTTGCCCCAGAGCTTCACCACATAAATCTTTTAGCAGGTCACTTTTACCCGCAGCAGTAAGACTGGGCGAATTAATTAAACCGGCAATTTTTGCGTCGCTACAAATAGCAGCCAGCAAACTGAGCGCCTGCGCCCAAACATCCAACTGACCTTCCGCGCGCGCAAGCTCAAAAGCCGCCCGCGCGTAGGGGCGAGCTGTGGTGGTTAATTCCGCCATGGTCTCCCCCTATTAGAGTTCAGCTGCGAGTTTATCGAGCATTTGATTATGCGCATTCACATCAATAGCCGCCCCGAGTACCTTTTCAGCACCCACTAAGGCAAGCGTTGCTACTTTGCTGCGCAACTGTTCCCGCGCCTGCGTTACTTCGCGCTCGATTTCAGCCTGTGCAGATGCCTTAACGCGCTCAGCCTCGACCACGGCCTGCTGTTTAGCATCAGCCACGATTTGATTGGCGCGTTTGTTAGCGGCATCCACAATAGCGGCGGCCTGTTCTTTTGCTTCTTTAATTTGTGCGGCGGCTTGTTGCTTGGCCAACTCCAAATCTTTATCGGCTTTATCGGCGTTATCCAACCCTTGAGCAATGCGTTTTTCCCGAGCTTCCATCACACCAATGAGCGCAGGCCACACATACTTCATACAGAAAAATACGAAGCACAAGAAAGTTACTGATTGTCCGATTAGCGTTAGGTTGATATTCACACCAACACCTCTATTCGCAATTAATGGGGGCTAATGGAATTAACCGGTAATTCCTGGGGCAACCGAGAAAATCATGTACATACCCATACCAACGCTCACCATGGGTACCGCATCCAATAAACCTGCCATTAAGAACATTTTTCCCATCAGAGCCGGGCCTTGCTCAGGTTGACGGCCGATTGCTTCAAGTAATTTTCCGCCTAAAGATCCGAAGCCGATACCTGTACCCAAAGCGCCCAAACCGATCAGAAGAGCCGCTGCGATATAAACCAGTGCTTGTGCCGTCATTTCTTGTTTCCTCTTAAAGTTAAAAATAAAAAGTAAAAATAAAATTAGTGTTCTTCGGCCACGTCATAGGCCATAGCCATATAAACCGTGGTCAAAATCATAAATACGAAGGCTTGAATAGGAATTACCAGCAAGTGGAATGCTGCCCATATCCATTGCAGAATACCGCCAGAAAGAGCAGCGATTACTCCGGAGCTGAACATTATGGCGATAAGAATAAAAATTAATTCGCCTGCGTACATGTTGCCGAACAACCGCAAACCCAAGGACACGGGTTTCGCCACTAGGCCCACCATTTCCAGTACAAAGTTAACTGGTATTAAAAAGATATCGATAAACCATTTGCCAGAATGAAATGGGTGCATGGTTAATTCTTTAATAAATCCTACGATACCTTTCTGTTTGATACTAAAACCGATCATCAACAAAAACACAGTTATTGACATGCCCAAAGTTGCATTAGGATCGGTAGTTGGCACAACCTTAAAGTAGAAGTGTTCATTGCCAGTTACTGTAGTAGCGAGCAACGGAAGCCAATCAATAGGAATTAAATCCATAAGGTTCATCATCAACACCCAAGTAAAAATCGTCAATGCCATGGGTGCAACCATACGATTTTTATGATGAAACACGTCGTTTACGGTGTTATTGACGAACTCAACAATCATTTCGACAAAACTTTGCAAACCCTTGGGTTTGCCAACAGTGGCGGTTTTGGCGACGCGAGTAAATAGAAAGCCCAACAAAACCGCAAGGCCAATTCCCCAGCCGAGGGTATCCAAGTGGATGCAGCTAAAACCCATATCTTTGGCTTCCTGCGGGCTGTGCGCGAGGGTCCAAGTATCCTGAGCCACAACCTCACCGCTGTGACGGTGATAACCAGCGGGCAATTTGCCGTAGGCGAGATTTTGAAGGTGATGCTGAATATATTCTGTAGAGGTTTTTGTTTCGCTGGACATAGTGCGGATCTTCGACAAAATTTAGAATTTGGTTACTGCGGGAGCGTTTTCATCAAGGCGTTAGCTATAAACAATTGAGCCAACCAAAACACACCATAAACACTCATCAGCACTATTACATTGACGCTGGGATAGAAGCGCCAAAGCAGTGCAAATCCCGATACAGTTAACAGAAACTTGCCCAATTCACCCCATTTCGAGGAATAAACCATCAGGGCAGCATTACTCAAACCGCGATAGCGGAATGTGTAGTGCGTAAAATACAATTGCGGCACAATAAAAAGCGCGGCGCCTAGCGCGGCGGGTACTACCCACTCAACCTGCACCAGACTGACCAAACCCAGCAATACCAGCATCAGACAGAGCTGGCGGGACAAACAAAACCAAACTGGGTTTGCCACCAAAAACACCCCTGCACAAAACAGCCCAAAATGCCGTTTTTAGATTTCAAAAAATTCTGAACATTCAGACGCTTCAACGCCAACCGGAAGCGGCGCGGGATTATAAATTTATCCCCCCCCTGGATCAACCTTTTTAAAATGTAAATTGCTCACACCAACAATACCCGCCGACGATTAAAATCTTCGCCAGCCAAAGCCCCACACTGCGCGAACGCACATCCGGTCAATATGGCGATAAGTTCCCATATTTGGTCAAGAAAACCCCTTTTGTACGATAACCGCACCACAACATGATGAAGCACACACAATTCCGTTGACCGAGTCGCTTTTATTCTCCTGGCATATGTAGTCAACTATGCTCTCGGGAGAAAACACGAAAATGGCCCGAAAATTAAAACGGAAACAATAAAGCCGAGGCTTGCTGCACGCTATTAAAGCTGTGGCATACTACAACGCGCTAGGCGCAAGCACCCAAGACTCTCACTAACACGGAGTAAGAAGCATGCTCAGGTATCCTTCTACCAAACAAATCCTCACCGTTGCTGTACTCAGCGCACTTTTGGCTGGTTGCGGTAAAGATAGTAAAAAGGCTACCGCCGACAGCAATATTATGGATGCGCCTCCCATGGCAGAACGGCCACAAGCTAGCAATGCGCCCGTAGATCTGGGTAGCGAGCTGCAGCTGACCGAATCGTCAGATGTTGCTCGCCAGGACCAAGCGGTTGCGTTAGCTGCAATTGTACTAACTACTACTTTGAACATGGACAAAGGCAGCAGCGCAGTCAAAAGCGCAATTTCAGTATTCGCTGGAGCCCAACCCAAGGAGGTTGCAACAGGCGCCATGTCGCCAGTTCTGGGGGGGACTACGCAGAAATGCGCCAAAGGTGGCAACCAGACTATAACCCTACTTATGGGCGAAGGCGTTGGAGTCAAACAAACAGGTGCATTCAACAAAGAAGAGGTATATGTAAGTGCCGACTTCGATGAATGCAACCTCGGAGCAGCTAAGATCGATGGCGGCCTGGGCATAGGTCTTAAACTTGGGCTAGCGGAGCTGCTGAACACCGCATCATTCCGTCTCGAGACGTCGCTGATTGCCCAGAATCTAAAAATAAATCAAAACGGCCGTGAGTTTTATGCCGAAGGCGAGGCTGGCTATAAGTTCTACACCAACAATGGGTACGAACTCAATACTGAGCTTTATGCAGACAATTTTGAACTAAACGATGGTTTAAAAATGAATCTGCTGGATTTACACCTTAAGCAGATCAACAACACGTCCAATACCAATTGGTCAATGAGCATAAGCGCCAAGTACCAAGCCGGTAAGTCTAATCTGGATAGCACTTATGTGTCCGTTTCTACTGATGACAGCGCCCCACTCAAAGGCAAGGGATATGGATACCCCACAGATGGTGTTATCAGAGTAGATACCAAGAAGCCTGATCCAAGTATACCTCTGAGCAATAGCGTTATTATTAAAATTGCGCCAACAGCAGTTTCGAATAATTTCCCTGAGGGAACTCGGGTTCAAATTGAAATTCATAAAGCAGATGGTAGTATCGACACGGCCTTAGGCTACTCTTGGGCCGCTTTAGAGGAAGTAGCGAAGAACTATATTAAGTCCGGCGTATTGAAGTTGCCTGATGGCTATGAAGATGTAGGCGAGGAAAACTAGTAACTCCTTCTTCAAATATTGTAGTAAACGTTATACTTCCAGCCCGCACATGCGGGCTTTTTCTTATTTCTTGATCGAGTATTTTAGGAACTTTACATGCTCAGGCACAGTTTGCTGCTACTTCCACTTTTATCAATCAGCGCCGTCAGTTATGCAGGCAGTCAACTGAGACTATTTGCTGGCATTGATTCAACCTTTATCTCCACAGAAGAAATTGACACCAGGACATACCGAGACCCAACCACCTCAAAAACGGTGACTGAAAGTTATCATCCCAACGAGGAGTCGGGCTCTCTGCTCGGCGGCGGTGTGGGTTTTGAGTGGCTCTCGGCAAATGGTGTTTATTACGGAGGAACTCTTGACGTCAGCGATGGGGATGTTGAATACACGGGCGAAAGTAATTTAGGCACAAAGATCAAGAATGGCACGTCCTACATTTATTATTGGCGTCCCAAGGTCTATGCAGGCAAGGAAATCCGAGAGTGGTGGTTCAAGCCACGGTTGGAGATAGAGGTAGGTGGGCAGTTAAAAGAGCGGCACATTGATCCTCGAACAGAAGGAGTTGAAGGCTATAAAGAAAGTTATAAGTGGTGGTACTCTGGTGTCGGCGTGAGCTTCGAGTTTTTAGGAAATCAAGATTGGTCATGGCGCAGCGGTTTGAACTACCGCATGATGATACAACCAACAAATGACACGACACTCACTAAACGGGATATTGACCTAGGATCGACTTCTAGTATTAGTTGGCTTAACAGTGTCTGGCTAAACCTAGGTGAAGACCTATACATGGGGATCGAACTGAATTTGACCAGAATGAATTTAGAGCGCAGTCGTTTAATTTATGACGGTGTGGTTGAAACGGAAGAATCCACGACCCCCTACTGGTACTACCAACCTGAGTCACATTGGCAAGATACTCATCTGCGCTTTTCCATAAGCAAACGATTCGATTTTTAAATAAATAGGATTGGTTCCAGAATAAAAATCCGCAGTTACACCTGCGGATTTTTATTCCTGCCGAAGAAAGACGCCTCAAGCGCTAAAAATCTGAAAAAATAATCCCGAATTAATAGCGGTGCACCCAACAAACCAACAACGAAGGCAAACATCTGATTATTTAATGCACCTCAAAACAAAATAGTTGGCACGTCGTTATTTTTCGAACAATAAGGCCAATGTAAAAATGCGTTAGCAAAAACCAATTTGCGGCGCGCAGGCGAGGTGCATGTTCAGGAAAGCTCACTGCTACTGCTCTTTGTACTCCAGCCGCGCTAACAACCCATCTAACTCATCCAAACTTTTGTATTTCAACACCAATTTACCCGCACCTCGCGCCGAGTGTTGTACCTGCACCTTAACCCCCAAACGCCCCATCAAGCCCTCTTCGAGTTTTTTCAGATCCGGTGACAGGTTTTTCGGCGGGTCTACCTTGTCCATGGCTTCTTCTTGCTGGGTCTTGCGCACTAGGGCTTCCGCCTGGCGCACGCTTAGGGCCCGGGCGATAATTTGGCGGGCCAGGGCGCTCTGTTGGCCTGGCTCTAGGCTGAGCAGGCAGCGGGCGTGGCCCATTTCTAGGTCGCCGTGTTCGAGGAGTGTGCGCACTTCATTGCTCAGATTAAGTAGGCGCAGGCTGTTGGAGACGGCGGCGCGGGATTTGCCGACGGCATCGGCCACCTGCTGGTGGGTCAGTTCAAATTCGTCTTGTAAGCGCTTGAGTGCCACCGCTTCTTCAACTGGGTTGAGATCCTCGCGCTGGATGTTCTCTATTAAGGCCATGGCGATGGCCGTTTCATCGGGCACGTCGCGGATGATGGCGGGTACACGGTCAAGGCCAGCCAATTGGGAGGCGCGCCAGCGGCGCTCGCCAGCGATAATTTCATAGCGCTCGGGGCCGATCAGGCGCACAACTATGGGCTGCATCACGCCTTGCGCTTTGATGGAGTCAGCTAATTCCTGCAGGGATTCGTTTTGGATGTCCCGGCGCGGCTGGTATTTACCGCGCTGCAAAAACTCCACAGGTAATTCAGCGTATTTGCCGTCCATGGGGCCAGCGTCGGGCACGGGTACGGCGGCTACATTCATGGCGGCTTTGATGGCGTCGCTGGGGCTTTTGTTGACGCCACCCAAAAGAGCGTCGAGGCCGCGCCCTAGGCTTTTACGTTTCATGAGGGAATTTCCTTACAAAGACTTAAGGCGCCACATCGAGCAGCGGCTCGTTGATGGCTTCGTTTTGCCGAATGATTTCACCGGCCAAGGCCAGGTAAGCAAGGGCGCCTTTGGATTGTTTGTCGTAGGCGAGCACGGGCTTGCCGTGGCTGGGAGCTTCCGCCAGGCGCACGTTGCGGGGCACACAGGTGCGGTACACCTTATCGCCGAAGAATTCCGTCAACTGGGCTGAAACATCGGTAGTAAGGCTCATACGCGGGTCGTACATGGTGCGCAGTATGCCCTCGATTTTCAGGCGCGGGTTGATGGTGGCTTGCACCTGGTTGATGGTGTTGATCAGCGCCGATAGCCCCTCTAAGGCGTAGTACTCGCACTGCATAGGGATAATCACCCCCTCACAGGCCACCAGAGCATTTACGGTGAGCATATTAAGCGAGGGCGGGCAGTCGATGAGGATGTAGTCGTACAGATTGCTCACCAACTGCAGGGCTTTTAACAGGCGCTGCTCTTTGTTGGGTAATTTGAGCATTTGCACTTCGGCGGCGGTGAGATCGCCGTTGGCGGCCAGCACACTAAAACCCGCATCCCGCGAATAAACACTGGCGCTGGCGACATCGGCATGGCCCATCAGCACGTCGTAGACGGTTTTGGGCGTGGTGTTTTTATCCACTCCGCTGCCCATGGTGGCATTGCCTTGGGGGTCCATATCCACCAATAAAACGCGACGCTTGGTGGCGGCTAAGGAGGCCGCCAAATTGACACAGGAGGTGGTTTTACCCACACCGCCTTTTTGATTGGTAATCGCGTAAATTCGGGCCACAGGTCAAGTCTCGTCGGAGGCGGTTAGGGCTAACAGGCAGCGTTCGGCGTCCAGGCCGGGCACATGCAAGGTGATACTGTGCCGCAGATGAATAGGGTCGGCCAGGGCGGCCAGCTCAGCCGTTGGGTACACGCCTTTCATCGCCCAAAATGTGCCACCGGATTTTAATAGATGGCCACAGCTTTGTGTCATATCGGCAAGGGATGCGAAGGCTCGGCTGACAACGCCGTCATACAAATCGACTGGCCTATGATCTTCCACCCGGCAGTTGTGGATCTGCACATTAACAAGACTTAGGTCGGTTTTCACCTGAAATAAAAAGCGGGTTTTTTTCCCGGCGGAATCGAGCAGGCCTATGGCAGTGTGCGGAAAACAAATGGCCAGGGGTATGCCCGGTAGGCCGCCGCCGGTGCCCACGTCAATCAGGCGCTCGCCGCTGATGTGGGGCACTATGGCGAGGGAATCCAACAGGTGCAGGCGCACCATCTGCTCAGGGTCGCGGATGGCGGACAGGTTATAGGCCCGGTTCCATTTGGCAAACAGGGCCA
>DAOQGS010000123.1:0-8334 GCA_035338675.1 Cellvibrionaceae bacterium | reverse complement strand
GCACAAATCCTGGCGGCTTAACTGGGCATTTTCATCAATCAAGTTATTGGCAATTGCCTTGCGGCGAATGCGCTCTAAATCCAAGCCGCCGCCATCGTCGGAGATCTCGATGAGAATATTGCCTGCGCCGTGGCTGGCTTTTAAGGTAATGGTGCCGGCATCGGGTTTTTTGCGTTCGCGCCGAAGCGCTATAGGTTCGATACCGTGATCCATGGCATTGCGCACTATATGCATTAAAGGGTCGTTAAGTTTTTCTACCATGGCCCGATCTAATTCCGTTTCAGCGCCTTCAATTTCCAACTCAATTTCTTTGCCTAATTCTTTGGCGGTATCGCGCACTACGCGTTTAAAGCGCAAAAATGTATCGCCGATTGCCACCATACGCAGCGTCAGCGCAGCACCGCGAATCTGCTCGGTAAAACTGCCAATGGAAGTAACCGCCTCCGTCAGTTGTGTATTGCCAAGGCCCGCAGCCAATAAATCCACCCGCTGCCGATTGGTCACCAACTCGCCAATTAAATTAATAAGTTTATCCAGCCGCTCTGCCTCCACGCGAATATAACGCTGCTCTTGCGAGGCAACACGGCTTTCAGTGGGGGCTGCCTGCTGCCTGCTTAAGGCGGCATGAATAACCTCCGGTGCGGTAGCCTGGGTATCAATTAAAATATCACCCAACAATGCCACAGGCGCCTGCTCTTTGGCTTGTTGTTTTTGGGTATCAATTGCAAACTCTAATTCCTCCGGCGAAATTGCGTGGGAGGAAACCAGAATTTCGCCCAGCCGCTGATTGCTCTTTGGCATGGCGTTAATCAAATCAGTCTGAGCTGCCGTATTACTGCGCGGCGGCACAATTTTAATGTGTGATTCCTCTCGCACAAAAACAAAAGCATTTTCTATTTCCTCTAGCGAGGCAGAACTACGCAAATACAATTCAAATTGCAGATATAACGTTTCCGGGTCGAATTCATCAGGTGGCGGGAACCTGTCGGTGTTAATAGAGATGGCGACAATTTCCCCAAGGGTATTTAAAAATCGCAGAATCGAGAGAGGGTCCATGCCATTGCGCAATAAATCATCTCCAAAGCGAACTGCAATAAACCACAGATCGCGGCTATTTTCCGCCTCCAGTTGAGCATCAATATCATCAGCTATAACCGTCTCAACAGGGGGTGCGGCTTTGGTGCTGTTCGCTGTCTGTGGATCTAACACCCAAGGCGCCAGAGCATTCATTAAGCGCTCACTTTGTGCCAAGCATTCATGATCGGGGCGGGTGTTGTGTTTGGCATTTTCCACTAGGCGTGCAATATGATCGCGGCACGACAATAAAATACTTAATAGGTCATCCGCTATTACAATTTTACCGTCCCGGGCCAGGTCCAATACGTTTTCCACAACGTGTGTAAAGCCCACTATATCCACCAGGCCGAACATGCCCGCAGAGCCTTTTATAGTGTGTGCCGCGCGGAATATTTCGTTAATGGTTTCCAGGTCTTGATCGCCCTCGTCCATGCGCAATAATGCTGCCTCCATGGAAATAAGCAGCTCTTCAGCTTCCGAGAAAAATGTCTGTAAAAAACGATCTGTATCCATCTTAGTGTTCCGGCATAAACTGATCAGCTAGGTCAAACTCTTTAAAAATACTATCTATTTCTTCATTACTATTTTTAACGTATAATTTTTTGTTGCAATCGGCCATTATGTGTTTGACAAATAGCAATAGCTGCAAACCCGCGGTGTCCAATTTATTTACATTGCCTAAATCAAGGGCAATTGAGTCAATCACCTCATCAAGATTTCCTAACAGTATTTTTTTCGCCGCTGCCACGGTATAAATGGTTAATTCACCTTCACAACAAAGGGTGTGGCCCGCTTTGGTTTTTTTGCGCGTTATTTTCATGGCTGGCTCCTGCCAAAAAGTGTGAAGATTACGCCAGGCGGCTTAATCAATGGCTTTAGAAGCCCTAAATAATTTATATGCAACCATCTACTGAATAGATGCTCTGATTAACTCCAAACGCGGGCATATTTTGCACGCTCATAAGTGCCTTTTTCAGCTTTGGCGCAGGCCGTCTGCCCACGCCAGTTGCACACCACCCACGCAGGAAGACAATCTTCAGGCTTATACAATTAACATAGATACCGCCTGCACCAACTGCTCTGGGCGGAAGGGTTTTACAATCCAGGCTTTTGCGCCCGCTTCTTTACCTTCTTGTTTTTTGCCCTCGGCACCTTCCGTTGTGAGCATAATAACTGGCATAAATTTGTAACTGGGGTTTTGTTTCATTTCTTTAATAAAAGTAATGCCGTCCATATTTGGCATATTTACATCCGAGATAACCAGGTTAATTTTTTGCCCATTAAGCTGCTTTAAACCGTCTTTACCGTCGCAGGCTTCTAACACTGTATACCCGGCATTGCGCAGTGCAATGCTTACCAATTGTCGAACACTGGCGGAATCATCAATAATTAATATCACTTTTGACATAAAGCATTCCTAAAAAAACGTCACATCAGAACTGGTCGGAGTTAATTGGCTGGTTTTATTTAAATGCACGGCAGTTTGCTCAAGCGTGGTATAGGTTTTATTCAATTCCTGCATCCATTGCTGTGCGTCGATAATCTCAATGGCAGCGCCAGTTGAGAGATTATTTTTTTGTCGTTCGATAAATTGGCTGAATTTTTCAATATCCGCTATGACATGGCCAAGCATCTGGCTGACTCTATCTTGAAACTGCAAACTTACTAGCACCTCAGCTATATCCGCTTGCACCTGGGCGCTCTCCTGCTCCAATTGCTGGGTGGAATTTAAAATACACGCACCGGAGGCCTGAAATTTTGCAAGCACTGTGCTGATGGATGCCTCTGATTCCCCCATGCGTTTATTGTCTTCAAGGGCATAGGCCGTGGTGCGCTCTAAGGTTTTTTGCAAGGCGCCATTGGCCTGTTCAATGCGCTTGCCAATGCGGGAGCCGGTTTCACCGGAGCGGCTGGAAAGCGTGCGCACTTCATCGGCCACCACCGCAAAGCCGCGCCCATATTCACCGGCCCGCGCCGCTTCAATTGCGGCATTAAGCGCTAATAAATTAGTTTGCGATGCAATAGCCGCAACTTCAGCACCCATGGTGCTAAGCTCGGCCGTGATTTTTGACAGCTCAACAATTTCTGCCAGTAATTCATCCCGCTGCCCCATGGCGTGGCGTAGCGTTTTAACTAATTGACCTAGAGCTGTACCTGCAAAGTCAATAACGCCCGTGATGCCCGCCTCGCCACTCATACCGCTAGCTGTTGAGCGTGATGCGGCAACCGCGTTTTGCAAGCGATCGTACAAGGTGGAAAAACGCGTCGTTAAATCAGTAATGCTTTGATCCACCTGCGACTTAGCTAAATCCGTTTGACGCTGCCAAACCGGCAAAATTGCCTGCATCAATTGATGGTAATTACGGGTAATTTTTGCCAACTCATCCAATTGTTTAGGGTCGGCCTGCTGTTTATTAGCCGCATCTAAAAAGTATACATAGGCGCGCCTATATAACAGGCTGCAATAAATGCCGCCCGCTGTAGCCGCCAGAATCACCACACTAAACACCACCTGCATAAACCACGCATTTATTTCAACGAATACGGCGTAAGTGGCAATTGCCGCCAATAGGCCTATCCCCGTGAGCAAAAATAAATATGCCCCCCCAGCAGTGCTAGCCGAGAGGTAATAGAGATTATTCGGTTGGTTATCTGCGGGCATAATAGAATTGATATTCCTTCTGCAAGTATAAGACTGCGACCTTATTCTAAATAAGCCACCCATAGTGGTGATTAAGCGGGGCAAGAGGAATCCAACTCAATGGCGAGGCCGAATGACACACGTTAAGGA
Source organism: Cellvibrionaceae bacterium (assembly GCA_035338675.1). Taxonomy (GTDB): domain Bacteria; phylum Pseudomonadota; class Gammaproteobacteria; order Pseudomonadales; family Cellvibrionaceae; genus CAMCXE01. The sequence goes on along the minus strand of DAOQGS010000123.1, from coordinate 4,466 downwards.
AACTATTTTGAGTGCCAATGGGAAAGGTATAGTGCTGGCGTGGGGCTCTGTCAAAACGCAGCCGTATATTCTGATAGGCCGGTGAACCATTTCACCTAATTAACCGGCCGCATTATTTTGGTGGGCCGTGGGTTGTGATTATTTGTTATAGGAATTGGCATTTTGGTGTCGAAATTCCATAACAGCCTGGTGAAATATTCAGGCAGCCACAAGCTGATAAAATAGATATTGATGCACCAACATGAGGCTTATCGTTAGTCACTAGACTTATCTAGTTAGAGAATTTCTGATTAATTTTGTAGGCGGAAATATTCCGCCCCAGAGTTTTATTGAGAATAAAATCGATTTAGCTTGGATGAGCCTGCTCCTATGCTGCACTTATGCCCCGCTATTGCCACAGCCCCGTGTAGGAAACCCGTATTCTCGATAAGCGATGATGCCTCGGGATGCACGGCGATTACGCGCCACACACCCTGCCCCTTAGCCCGCCTTCTCAACCACCTGTTGCCTCAATAACAAAATTTTTTGGAGGTGAAGTGGCTCTTAGGTGTCTTATGCCCGACCCAATCGCAAAGTCATGTGGCTGGCGTGTACAGGTTGCGCACCGGAAGGCGCGCCTTGCAGAGGTCGGGGCTACACCCGGGGGGCTAGTTGACGGGGCTGCTCCCTCGGGTTTGCCAGGGATTCATGCAGTAAAACTCCGTATATAAAGGCCGCGCTGCGCCTACCCATAACGAGGGATTGCGTTTTGCCGGGCTGGGCTCAAGCGTTTTTACACATTCTGCGGTATGGTTGCGCCTACTATTGATCCTAAGGCCGCTTATGTCCACCCCTGCTCCCCAGACACTCCCCCCGCTTGCACCCCCCGTTGCCCACACCGCCAAACGCGTTGTGCAGTTTGCCCGCCGCCACTGGCGCATGGCGCTTTTACAGGTGAGCCTGGCCATTACCGGCACCCTGTTAATGCCGGTATTCCCAAGCGTTACCCAGTGGTTTTTTGACGATATTATTCCCAACAAACGCCAGGACCAAATTCTCAACGCGGCCCTTTTAATGTTCGGGGCGTTTTTTGCTATTGAATTATTATTTTATTTCCGCACCCGGGTGAACAGCGCCTTTGAACAAATAATGGTGTTTGATTTGCGCGGCCAGTTGCATCGCAAAATTAGCCATATGTCCCTCAATTGGTTTGATAAACAAAGCACCGGCGATATTTTTACCCGTATGGCCGATGATGTCCCCGCCACCCAAAGAGTCGTTTTAGAAGGCATAGAACAGGGTTTAACGGCTATTTTGCAAATTGTGATGGCCCTGGTGGTGATGTTTAATACCCATGTCGCCCTCACCTGGGTGGTATTAATTCCCACACCCTTAATCGCCGCTGGCGGTTGGATTTACGCTAAATTATTAGCGCCGCGGGAATTACAAGCCCGCGCCGCCACCAGCGCCATGCACGGTATGTTGTTTGATACCTTAGCGGGCATTCGACAAATTAAAAGTTATGTATTTGAAGAGCCCCAACAGGAGCGCTTTAATCACACCAGCCGCCACCTTCAAAGTATTCAAAAAAAATTAATGGCGGCAGCCGCGCTTTATTCACCGCTGATGACGCTGCTGGGTAAAATCGGTTTGGTGCTGGTGATGCTGGTGGGTGCCCAGTGGTGCATTAACACCCAGGAAAGCCCTTTAACACCGGGGCAGTTATTAGCCTTTGTGCTCTTGGTGAATATGCTGTACGAACCAATTGCGCGCCTACACGGCGTAAACCAAATGATGGTATCAGGCCTGGCCTCCGCCCAGCGCGTTTTTGCTGTATTAGATCAAGACGGCGAGGAGGATTTACACAAAGGTATGCACCTGGAGAAATTACATGGCGCCATTGAATTTAAAGATATAGCCTTTTCCTATCAGCCCCAACGGCCGATTGTGCAGGGCCTCTCTATCAGCATTAAACCTTTTCAAACCGTGGCCTTTGTCGGCGCCACTGGCAGCGGTAAAAGTACTATCTTCCAATTAATCACTGGTTTTTATTCCGCCGATAGCGGCGCCATTAGCATTGATAATTACCCCATTGAACAAATCGCCAAGGCCAGCCTTAGGCACAATATCGCCTATGTAACCCAGGATGCCTTTTTATTCGCTACGGATATTCGGCAAAATTTATTATTAGGTAAACCTGATGCCAGTGATGAAGAATTATGGCAAGCGCTCAAACTTGCCTGCGCCGATGAATTTGTGGCCCGTTTGCCAGAAGGACTTAATAGCCAGGTGGGCGAACGGGGCAATCGCTTAAGTGGCGGCGAGCGCCAGCGGCTAACCATGGCCCGCGCTTTTTTAAAAAATGCACCGATTTTATTATTGGATGAAGCCACCTCGGCGGTGGATAACAAAAGTGAACATTTAATTCAGCAAGCGCTGAATGCTTTAAAACAAAATCGCACCTGTTTGGTTATCGCCCACCGCTTATCTACAGTAATCGATGCCGACTGTATTTATGTGCTGCGCCAAGGTGAAGTAGTCGCCAAAGGAACCCACACCGAATTGCTCGCCAGCAGCCCCTATTATGCAGAGCTTTCAGCACTTGCCTTCGATTCGCCACACAAATAATCACTCACTTCTGCGCAGCCATGGGCAAATGGTTACTCAACCCCGTTGCTGCGCGAGGGTTTAACAACGGGTATTTGCCATGGCTTCTCTATTAACCATGGGAGCCTAAAAACCACGCAGAGCGAAGGGTTTACACAGACGAATGTTGAAGGAAAATAAAATAATTAGGCCTAGGTCACGAATTTCATGCTTGGCTGAGGCCCGCAGATAATTCCCACCCAGCATTTTGATACGGATTAAGATAAGGCTGCTTTTATCTGTAAGAATTACTCACCCTGGCGCAGCCCGTTCGTGAGTTTTTATGAAGCCAATCACACTTAAATCTTTATTGATCTTTTTATTCGCTAGCAGCTTGTGCAGCTGCATGAGTGACACTAGCCAAAATACCCCGCCGCCTTTAGTCACGGTTAATCCCGCGCACCAGGCAGAAGACCTAAGCCTGTGTAAAGGCCCGGCGAATATCCAACTGAACAACTTTGCCGGGGTGGTGGATTGGATTAACGCCATGCCCAAGCCTTTAACCCTGGCGTGTTTTATCGCCAGTTTACCGCGCCCACTTACTTATAATGCTACTTTTAGCCGCTCCAGTGTGCAGCCTGCTATAGGCAAACTCAACCCGCGTATTTTTATTCAATATGAAAAATTATGGCTATCGTTTGTGCCGCAAGAAGCGATGACGGCGGTTAAAGATCCACTCACAGGCGAGCGCACATCCGTATGGGATTCCGATGGAATTCAATTATTAGAATTTAGCCTAGAGGTAGATTCCGACTTGCCCGTACCGCAATCCATTAAAGGGGAATTGGCATTTCCTATACTCAAAAATATACCCCGCAATGCACCCTACGCCCGCATTGCTGACTCCTCTCGGGAGAGTACGTGTAAAGCGTGTCACGCCAACGAAACCATTATCGGCTCTTTAGATGGTGCACCCATTTTTCGCTCCAAAATGCTGCGCAGTGCGAAACAAACCCTCATGCAACCGGACGATATTTTTCTACATTATTACGCCTGCGACCCGCAAATCAACACCGGCCCAGGCACGGAAAATAACGAGTGGTACCGCTGTCAAATGCTTAAGGCATTTGTGGAGCACGGGCCTATTGAATGGCAGAATTTTCGCAGTGATATAACGCCGTGTATTCAGGAATAATCAACAGACATTCAAGCAGGTGAGAATAAATGCAATAGATTTAGTGCTGTTAAAGGCAACAAATTCCCTCTGCCTATTTTCTTGCAAGTCAAATAATAGCAAATCCTGGGCGCCTGGAATTATAATGGCATGTCCTGAATAGGCAGATCAAATACGTGTATTAAGCCAATATACTGCCCTGAACGAGCATCACCATCTTCTGTCGATAAGCTCGCCTGTGATACTCTTAGAATTTAAACCCTGTTTTATTGAATTAAGCCTGTACTTGCCAATAAGGAAACCCCGCTATGGCCACCTTAGCCACATCTTGGAATTCTCTCCTGTTTACCTGCTGCCTTATTTTTTTAAGCGCCTGCTCAGATAGCCCTTCTCAGCCACAGCCACAGCCACAGGCTGCCCCCCAAGCAGATGCGGGTAAAGACCAAACGGCTGGAGCATTCAACCTAGTACATCTAGATGGGTCTGCCTCCAAGGCCAGTAATGGCGGGCAACTCTCCTTCCAATGGAAACAATTAAATACTAATTGGGTGGTGGTTGATGGCGGCCTTACCAATGCCCAAGTAAGTTTTTATATTCCAGCAGCCGGAATCCCTGCCGAAGGCGGCGAATTTGAACTTACTGTGACGGATACCGCCGGCAATACTCATCGCGATCAGGTCAAAATCCTCCCAGAACCTTGTGCACCATCACCGGGAGATTTACTGAC
>DAOQGS010000122.1:0-8344 GCA_035338675.1 Cellvibrionaceae bacterium | reverse complement strand
CCGCCATAACACTTAGCCAGAACGTTTTTACGCAATGCTTTTACCGTACTGCGAGCGACTATTTGCCCGCCAATAGCCGCTTGAATGGCCACATCGAACATTTGCCGCGGAATTAATTCCTGCATTTTTTCAGTTAATGCCCGGCCTTTGTACTGGGCGGTATCGCGGTGCACAATCAACGCTAAGGCATCGACTTTTTCACCATTGATAAGTACATCCAAGCGCACCAAACGCGCGGATTGGAAGCGCAAAAAACTATAATCAAGGGAGGCGTAACCGCGGCTTACGGATTTTAATTTATCAAAAAAATCCAACACCACTTCGTTCATCGGCAACTCATACACCAGGGATACCTGGCTGCCCATGTACTGTAAATCCCGCTGTACACCGCGCTTCTCAATACAGAGTGTAATCACCGCGCCGAGATAGGCGTGCGGCACCAGTATATTGGCCTGCACTATAGGTTCGCGCATATCGGCGATATTGGAGATTTCCGGCAATTTAGATGGGTTATCAACATAGACAATTTCACCATTGGTCTGCTCCACTTCAAAAACCACTGTGGGTGCGGTGGTGATCAGGTCTAGGTCATACTCGCGCTCCAAGCGCTCCTGGATGATCTCCATATGCAACATGCCCAAAAAGCCACAGCGAAAGCCAAAGCCCAGCGCGTCGGAACTCTCCGGTTCGTAAAATAAAGAGGCATCGTTGAGGGTCAATTTAGACAATGCATCGCGAAAGGCTTCGAAGTCATCGGAGCTGACCGGGAACAGACCTGCGTATACCTGGGGCTGAACGCGTTTAAATCCTGGCAGCGCTTCCACATGGGGGCAATTGGCGTGAATCAGCGTATCTCCCACGGGCGCGCCGTGGATATCCTTAATCCCTGCGACCACAAAACCCACTTCACCGGCTTTAAGCACGCCCGTCTCGTGGCGCTTCGGGGTAAAGACGCCCACGCTATCCACCACATTGGCCTTGCCAATGGTCTTCGACATGATTTTATCTTTGACCCTTAATGTGCCGTGTTTAACACGCACCAAGGACACCACGCCGAGGTAATTATCAAACCAAGAGTCGATAATAAGTGCCTGTAATTCAGCCTCAGGATCACCCTCCGGTGGCGGAATGCGCTCAATTAAACGCTCTAATACATCCTCGATACCCAGGCCAGACTTAGCGCTACAGCGCACGGCATCAGTGGCGTCGATGCCGATAATATTTTCAATTTCCTCCGCCACGCGATCCGGCTCAGCCTGGGGAAGATCCATTTTGTTGAGCACCGGAATCACTTCCAGGCCCTGCTCTATGGCGGTGTAACAATTGGCCACTGACTGCGCTTCCACCCCCTGGGCCGCATCCACCACCAACAACGCCCCTTCGCAGGCGGCCAGTGAGCGCGATACCTCGTAGGAAAAGTCCACGTGGCCAGGAGTGTCGATAAAATTAAGCTGATAGGTTTTTCCGTCGCTGGAGGTGTAATTGAGGGTTACACTCTGGGCCTTGATGGTGATTCCCCGCTCCCGCTCCAGGTCCATAGAGTCGAGCACCTGCGCCTCCATCTCACGGGCGGAGAGGCCGCCACAATGTTGGATAAAGCGATCCGCCAGTGTGGATTTACCGTGGTCAATATGGGCAATGATAGAAAAGTTGCGAATGTGGCTGAGGGTCGACACGAATAAACTGCCTAATAAAGAATGAAACCGAAGGCCCATGGGGCGCAAAAAGGCGGCAAGTCTACTCTATTTGCCCAGGCCAGGTAAGGCCGCCTGCCTATGCCCTGTATCCATTAGGGCCCCGTATCCATTAGCGCCCGTAGACATTAGGGCTGCGCCGATTCTGGCACTCTGCCTATAGAGGCCAGCACCGCCTGGGCTGTTTCCGGGGGAATCTCCCCGGTCAGGCTCATTTGGTAGTGGTTATCACCGTCGTTAAAAGCGGTCACCATGGCGAGCGTAGCACCGCGCAGTGCGGCCCCCACGCGCCTTTGGGAGGCGCTACTCAAGGGTGCCACCCGCACGGAAAATACCGCTAGGCCATCCGTAAAGGTGAGGTATTCGCCAGACTGTTCGCGATCTGCCTGGGCCAACACAAACCCTGGCGGCAACCAATGGAAACGCCATTGGCTGGGTTGCACAGGAGCACTAAAACACTGCTCTTTATTAACACCAATGCCCACCGCTAAGCCCTCGGCTTTAAAGTCGTTGTCAGTAAACTTAGGGTCCAGCTGAATATCCACAAACTGCATGCGCTCAAGAATTTTGCGCTGACCATTTTGTATTAACCACATCAGAGGTAAGCCGGTGGCTTTATCCAACGCGAGGGTCACGCCATAGCGCAGAGCGTCTTTGGGCACCATTTGAATGATGGCGGCTTGCCGACCGGCAATGCGCTCTTCACCGCGCAAAACAAACTGATAATTTTGGTTAATACTCGCCGAGACACCCTGAGCATTGCTAGCAAGCCCCCCGCGCAATAAAAAGCTGCCAGCGTTAATACAACTGGCGAGGCGCCCCTGCCGCGTAGCCTCTCGGGCAGGGCCGGACAAGTGCAGGATGCGCTCTTGCTCAACACCATTATTTAGGCCGTGCACTATGGCAAGGGAATCCATCTGCCCGCCGTATTCATAGGTGAGGTGGCCGCGAAAGCCCCGCTCTTGCAGAGATTGCGACAACTGACGCAGTAAATCATCCACAGTCGCCAAAGGCTCTAAGGCCCGCGCACTTACGGTAGCAAAAGGCAAAACAACCAGGGCGAAAAAAAGCCCCAGCCATACCGGCGGGGGCTTAAGGAGTGTCCGTATGGTTTTAACCATCAGCGTTTGCCTGCAACTGGCTCGGCACTGGTATTGAGGGATACATCAGTAGGGCCGTTGGCAACGCGCGTAAACGGCAACAGGCCAAAACTGCCGTGGACTGCAGAGCGGCTGGCGTGATCTAACAACATTTGATTGAGCTGCGCCTGCACCTCAGGATCATTGCGCCAATCGGTTTGATTCAGGGAAACCGGCTGCACCTGTAAAGGCTGCACACGCTCAGCATTGCTGCTCACGGTGCGGGCCATAGGCACTGGCAGCGCAAAGCCATCCGGTGCGGACTGCACCTGGCCGCTCTCAGGCAAACTGGCCTCAGGTAAATTGGCCGCGATGCCAGCCAAGTTGTCTGGCTCTGTGGGTTTCGCGGCAAGACCGCTGGCAGGCGTAGCGGGGGTGACCGCCAAAGGTGCTAAGGATGGGTTTGAAAACTGCTGGGCACCAATCAACACCGCCACCGCAACCGACGCCGCCACTGCAGATTTACCGCCCCAGCGCAGCCAGGCCGGCGCTGTCTTAACCGCTGCGACAGCGTGCTGGTTGATTGGGCCCAAAGCCGGTTCGGAAGCAATCGCTGCAGAAATGGCCGTGGATATATCCAGGTGTAAAAACGCTGTCTCTTTGCGCTGCAAAAGCGTGGAGGCTAATTGATAACGCCGCCAGGTCGCACCCAGCGCCTCATCTTCAGGTAATTGCTTAAGAATTCTACGTAGCTCAAGATCACTGGCTTGGTTATCCATCAAAGCGGATAAGGACTCTTTTAGCATTTCATCGGATGATGTCATAGATAAAACCTGTGGATTTAACAAAACTCTGGGAGAGTCGATTAAGGTGCAGTTGTGACAGAGCCTTTCAGGCTAGGTTCCAACCACGGGTTTGTTTTTAGTGGATTTTTATAACAAAGGCGCCATTTGCCGATCAATGGCCTCGCGGGCGCGGAAAATGCGTGAGCGCACAGTACCGATCGGGCAGCCCATGGCTTCAGCAATTTCTTCATAGCTCATGCCTTCGATTTCCCGCAAGGTAATCGCCGTGCGCAAATCCCGCGGCAAATCAGCAATTGCTTTGGTAATTACCGCGTCTAATTGGTCGCGCATTAAATTATTTTCCGGGTTTTCAATGTCCCGCATATTCTCAGAATCCGTGAGAAATTCCGCTTCTTCAGCATCTATATCCATAGCGGGCGGCCTGCGCCCACGGGAGACCAAAAAGTTTTTAGCTGTATTAATGGCAATACGATAAAGCCACGTATAAAAGGCACTTTCACCGCGAAAATTCGGCAGTGCCCGATAGGCTTTAATAAAGGTTTCCTGGGCGACATCCTGCACTTCTGCGTGGTCGCGAATAAAACGGCTTACGACAGCCATAATGCGGTGTTGGTATTTAATAACTAAAAGATCAAACGCTTTTTTATCACCCTGCTGCACTCGACTGACGAGGGGTTGATCTGCATCTGGGGCAGATGGTTCAAGCATTAAAGGCTCCAGGTACGGTGCTAACACCGGGTAAGAAATGTTCCCCTCGTTTTTTCTAAAACGCTATCAAGGGGTAAAACCAAAAACCAGTGCACACAAAATTCATACACTCAGTTTGGCATGCATCGCCAGAATAATTTAGGCACAAGCACATCCGACAGCCGCCATTGTTTATGAAGGCCCCCTATTGGGCAATAGCCAGGTGGATTTTTCCAGCGCCCGGCACTGCACACACTAGGCGGTGAAGACCCATCGCCAGTTGCAAAGTTCAGCACAGGGCCGGGATAATTCCCTATCCAGCCATACGCCCATGCCCTATCTGCGTATACCGCACTCCCTTTTTTGCTAGATGATTGATTATGTCTGAACCTACAACTTCCCATTTTTACAGCGACGTATTAGTCATCGGCAGCGGTGCCGCGGGCCTCACCCTCGCATTGAAGCTGGCACAAATCTGCAAAGTTAGTGTACTGAGCAAAGGCAAGTTGACCGAGGGTTCCACCTGGCACGCCCAAGGCGGCATAGCAGCCGTACTGGATGACGACGACAGTATTGAATCCCACGTGGCCGATACACTGGTGGCGGGCGCTGGCCTCTGCCACCCACAAGCGGTACGGTTTACAGTTTCCCGCAGCAAAGCGGCTATTGAATGGTTAGTGGGCTTAGGCGTTGACTTCACCCGCAGCGACAATAGCCACTACCATTTAACTCAGGAGGGCGGCCACAGCCATCGGCGCATCATTCACAGCGCTGATGCCACTGGCAAAGCCGTGCACTCTACGCTGTTAGAACAAGCCCTCGCCCACCCCAATATCAAGCTACTGGAAAACCACGTTGCACTGGACTTAATCCGCGAGCCGGATTTAGCCAGCGGCAAAATGCGCTGTGTGGGCGCCTATGTCTATGACCGAACCTTGGATCGCGTGGTCACCCACAGCGCCAAAACCAGCATCCTCGCCACCGGTGGCGCAAGCAAGGTCTACCTCTATAGCAGTAACCCCGATAGCGCCAGTGGCGATGGCATCGCCATGGCCTGGAGAGCGGGCTGCCGCGTGGCCAATATGGAATTTAACCAATTTCACCCCACCTGTTTGTATCATCCCGATGCCAAATCATTTCTGCTCACCGAAGCCCTGCGCGGGGAAGGCGCCTTTTTAAAATTGCCTAACGGCGAGCGGTTTATGCAGAACTTCCACCCCATGGCAGAGCTTGCGCCACGGGATGTGGTGGCCCGCGCCATCGACCATGAAATGAAGCGGCTGGGCAGTGATTATGTTTTACTCGATATCAGCCATAAACCGGCCGATTTTATTCAGCACCACTTCCCCACCGTTTGGAGCAACTGCCTGCAATTTGGCTTTGATATCACCAAAGACCCAATTCCGGTAGTGCCCGCAGCGCACTACACCTGCGGCGGCGTGGTAGTTAATTGCCACGGCCAGACGGATTTAAAAAATCTCTTCGCCATAGGCGAAACCTCCTTCACCGGTTTACACGGCGCCAATCGAATGGCCAGTAATTCACTGCTGGAATGTATCGTTTACGCCCACTCGGCGGCGGAAAAAATCGAACAGGATTTAGCCAACATACCCGCGCCATCGGCCATAAAAGAATGGGATGAATCCCGTGTAACCAATTCTGATGAGGACGTGGTGATCTCCCACAACTGGGATGAATTGCGGCGTTTTATGTGGGACTACGTGGGCATAGTGCGCACCCACAAGCGCTTAGAGCGCGCCACCAACCGCATTCGCCTGCTGCAAAAAGAAATTCAGGATTATTATGCCAATTACAAAGTGGGCAGTGATTTAATCGAACTGCGCAACTTAGCCATGGTGGCGGAACTGATTATTCGCTCCGCGATGGAACGCAAAGAAAGCCGCGGCTTGCATTTTTCCCTGGATTTCCCCGAGGTGTCACCCATCGCCAAAGACACCATTTTAGTGCCCACCAACTTCGCCGATCAGGAGCTTTTTGTCCACAACTAGCGCCCTTACCTGCGCAATTTTGTCTGCACACCCATTACCCTGGCGAGGGATACGCCCACTGCAGGCTAGGGAACCTCTGAAAAATGTGGGCGGCGAAGCTCCGGCTAGACGAATTCGGCAAAAAAAGCGGGGTTTACACATAGTAAATGAGTATTTTTTGCCAAATTCAACGCCGTCAGGGCGAGTAAAGTAATTTTTCAAAGGTTCCCTAGATAAAGTACCTTTACAAATAGCACCTACTATCGCCATCCGTTAGAATGCGCCCCTTTGCCCAAGGCTGGCTCTGTTTTTTATGCATTATCTGTCCCCGGAATTTGCCTTTGTATTTTTAGCCTTCTTGTGGTTTTACTGGCTACTGGGCGTAGGTTCTGGCCCCCGCGCGCAAAACCAATTATTGCTACTGGCCAGCTACGGGTTTTACGCCAGTTTCGACTGGCGTTTTCTCGTCTTATTGATCAGTTTTTCACTGATTATTTTGGGCCTAGCAGGCTTGGTAGTAAGACCGGATGGAAGCCGCAGGCGCTGGCCGGTAAGCCTGGGCATCGTTTTAGCTCTGTGTAATTTAGGCCTCTTCAAATACTATAATTTTTTCCGCGAAAGCCTGGTGGCGGCGCTCGGTACCAGCATTGAAAACTCCAGTTTACCCCTACTGGATATTTTATTACCCGTCGGTATTTCGTTTTATACCTTTTGTGGCATCGCCTATTTAATTGAAGTGGGCCGCGGCAATCAACAGCCCGCCCCCTGGCTGGAAGGTTGTTTATTATTGGCGTTTTTCCCCACCTTGCTGGCAGGGCCTATTTGTCGGCCCAAAGAGCTATTACCACAACTCAGCCAAGAACAGGCGCGCACAATTATTGAGCCAGAACGCATTGGCCTATTAATACTGAGCGCCTTAATAAAAAAGATTTGGCTGGCCAGCTGGCTTGCCGAGCAGTTTGTAAAACCTGTTTTTGCAGATCCGAGCGCCTTTCACGCCCTAGATTTAACCGCCGCAATAATCGCCTATGCCTGGCAAATATTTTTTGATTTTTCCGGCTACACCGATATCGTCACTGCCTGCGCCTTGCTGCTGGGCATAAAAGTTCCGGTTAATTTTCTCCAACCCTATTTAGCAACCAGCCTGAGTGATTTTTGGCAGCGCTGGCATATCAGTTTATCCAGCTGGATTCGCGATTATGTGTATATACCGCTAGGCGGCAGCCGCGGCAACTGGTGGCGCACGCAGCTTAATGCCCTATTAGCCATGGTAATTTCAGGCATTTGGCACGGCGCAAATTTAACCTTTGTCATTTGGGGGCTGTGGCACGGCGCCGGTTTAATCGCGCAAAATCTCTGGCGGCGCCTCAATAAAAACACTCTGCCAAGAGGCTTAGCCCAAACACTCACTTTTGTTTTTGTATGCATAGGATGGGTATTTTTCCGCGCGGACGATGTACCTCGTGCAGTAGAATTTTTGCAAGGCTTTGGCCAGTGGCGCATTCCCACGCAATTAAATTACTTAGGATTATTTGCAGCCTGCGCGATTTATTTTTATTGCTCCCGCACAAGCCAAGTTTTTGTAGATTATTTACAGTGCAAATTGGCAAATGTCCACTGGAGCCTACAAGCGGCAGCCATCACAACCTGCGCACTTTTTATCATTCAATTAGCGCCAAGCGGTATGCCTGGTTTTATTTATTTCGGGTTCTAGGATGACAACCACACAAGTACCTATTACACACACGTTAAAAACACTATCAGCCTGTATATTGGTTATCGCTATACTCAAAGCGGATGCACTCAGCCGTTATTGGCAACAACAATGGCGCGTTGCACTCCCACTGGCCGGTAACCTAACCCAACCCACCTGGTTTAACCAACTGTGGAGCAACTATTTCAGCACCACAGAATTGTTTATCACGACCCTCAACGAGCGCTTAAAGCGCGCAGGCCAAGCACTCAGCACCGATCCCATTGCACCGACACCGGCAGTTACCCCCGCACCTATTAGCACTGCCCAGTGTGAAGATACACCTAAAGAAAAAGCAATTGACGAACCGGCTAAAGCTCTCAGCGCCAATAAATCC
>DAOQGS010000121.1:0-8358 GCA_035338675.1 Cellvibrionaceae bacterium | reverse complement strand
ATTATCGCCAGCCCATAACTGAAAAACCAGTCTTTCGCAGACTGGCCGCATAATTGACGCACCTAAATAATCCCAAAAGCCGCAGTTGAACTCGTAGCGAGGGTGCCTAAGGCGCTGAATTTGAGCGATTTTTTGGCAAAATTTGGCGAAATCAGTAGTCGCTACTAAGGTGAGTCAAATTTTGACAAAAAAGCGTGTAGTTTCAAGCATTAGGCGGCCGGATTAGAGTTCAACTGCGGCTTTTAGGATAATTAGCAATGGCTACTTATTCAGCTATATAAAAGAGTTGGCAAATGGGCGCCCCCTCGATTTAGTCAGATCCATAAGTACCAAGCAAAAGTGCTTTATTTTGCAGCTCGCCGACCACTGCCTCTGATGGCGGCACGACTTTCACATCTTTACCTGGAAACGCATCCGAACTCGTAGCAAAAATTAGAAGGGAAACTTAAGTGCGGACAAACGAGCGATCCTGCTTCAGAAAACACTTAATTGCAGTTGGAAGGGCCAGGCGTTGATAACAAATCGTCATTGTGATTTATCAATAAAAAGGCGAGAACTCGTAAGAGAGGAAATTACCGTGCGGACAGAACGGGAAAGCTATTCAGGCCTGCCTGATAATATCCATAATTTGCCCCACCACGCCTTTGGTGCCTTTCACATCCGTAGTAATCACAAAATCTGCCACTGCGCGGTACAGCGGATCACGGGCGGCAATTAATTCTTCAATGCGCTTGCGTGGGTTTTCCACCTGCAGGAGCGGGCGTTTTTTATCGCGACTGGTGCGAGCCACCAGCTGATCAATCGAAGCCGTGAGGAAAAATACCCTGCCCAGCGATTTTAAGAGCGGAATATTCTGGGGTGTCACCACTATTCCACCACCGGTTGCCACCACTGTGGACGAGCGCCCCTGCAATTCCAACAAGGCTTGATATTCTCGCTGACGAAATCCTGCTTCGCCCTCCACATCAAAAATCCAGGGGATATTCGCCCCGCAACGCTCTTCAATAAGGGTATCAGTATCTAAAAACTGAAAACCCAATCGGGATGACAGAAGCCGACCAACAGTCGACTTCCCCACCCCCATTGGGCCAACAAGAACTATATTGTGCACGCCGAACTAGTTAGTCAAAGTCGGCGACATGATTCGAGGAGTAATAAAGATAATCAACTCACGCTTGGTATCGCTGTCTTTATTACGACGGAATAAGCGCCCAACCAGCGGCACATCCCCCAGCAAAGGCACTTTGGAAACACCTTTAACCTTGTTCGTTTGGAATATGCCACCCAGCACCACCGTTTGACCATCGGCAACCAAAACCTGTGTATTCAACTCGGTCACATCAATGGTGGGCACGTTTGACTGAGCAACCACCTTGCCCAATGAATCCTGATTAATTTTGAGCGTCATAATAATGTTGTCATCAGGAGTGATTTGGGGGGTTACGTCCAACTTTAATACAGCCTCTTTAAATGCTGTCGTCGTTGCACCGCTGGCGCTAGCCTCTTGGTAAGGAATTTGGGTTCCGTTCTCAATGCTGGCTTGTTGCTTATCTCCAGTGATGACCTTGGGTTGGCTGACGATTTCACCGAAGCCAGAGTCTTCCAAGGCCGACAACTCCAGACCTAAGTTGATATTCTTGCCGATTACGGTCCAAGTCATCGCACCAAATGGGCCGGAAACATTTAAATTAGTTGCTTGGTCAACACCATTGAATATGCTCCCACGCAGGCGATTTGTATTGCCCTGTTGTGTAGTTGAAGTCAGGTTGGTGGAGATACGTGTACCAAGCTCCTTCCTAAATTCATTATTTGCGATAACGATCCTAGCCTCGATCATTACCTGTCGAATTGGGATATCGACCTGATCAATCACCTTACGAAATTCAAGAATTTTATCTTCAGTATCAGTTAGGATAATTGAATTGGTGCGCTCATCCACAATTGCTGAGCCACGATCAGAAAGAATACTAGTCGTAGAATTACGCTGGGAACCTCCACTACCACCAGATCCACCGCTACCCTGTCCTTTCGGCATAAACAATTCAAATAGCGCGCGAGCTTTCGCATAACGCACACGAATATATTCTGTCCTCAATGGAGCCAACTCTTGTAATTGTTTTTGTGTAGCCAGCTCTTGCCGTTCGCGCTCAGCAATTTCTGCTGCTGGTGCAACCATCAATACATTGCCTACCTGACGCTTATCCAAACCTTTGGTTTTTAGCACCAACTCCAGCGCCTGATCCCAGGGCACATTATCTAAGCGCAGAGTAATACTCCCTTTCACAGTATCACTGGCCACCAGGTTCAGATCAGTAAAATCAGCGATCAACTGCAATACTGAGCGAACTTCAATATTTTGGAAATTAAGCGAGAGCTTTTCGCCCGTGAAGGCAAATTTTTCTTTTTTCTCGGCAAGCTGTGCTTTAGTCAGCGGCTTAACGCTAATTACATATTGATTGTCAGCTTGGTAGGCAAGGTAATCGTATTCGCCACTGGCGGCAATATTGATCACAGCGCGCAGGTTATTAGTATTAGCACCAACTATTTTCACTGGCGTAGCAAAATCGGCAACGTCCAACTTGCGGCGCAATTCGGCAGGCAAATCAGTCTGCATGAAACTTACTTCAATTCCACCTGCAACCTCTTCCACATCCACATTCACGCCAGGATTAGTCAGGTTGATGATGACCTTACCTTCACCCGCGTCGCCACGGCGAAAATCGATATTAGTAATGGCTGATGTCGCTTTATCGAAATTATTTTTGGCTTTTCCTATGCCCTGCGGCACCAAAGAAGGTTGGGCTTTCACTTTCGACTCTCCTTTTACAGAGGCGCTGCCCACTTCAAGTACAACATCATTACCTTCTTGGCGGGTTACATAAGGAGAGAGGGCATTCATATTGACGATCAGCCGGGTGCGGTTGCCGCCGGAAACCACTACCGCACTACTGACATTGCCAACCCCCATCGGGAATTTTTTCTGGGCCAAGGAGTTATCCACATTCGGGAAATCCAACACGATACGTGCGGGCTGTTCGATGGTGTAGCCCTTGGGTGCCTCGGTGGCGGAATCAAACGTCAGTCGAATTTCGACCTTGTCGCCTGGAGCTTCAGCAAATTTGACATTGGTTAATTGGCTGGCGAGCGCGGTACTGGCCAACACTATGCCGCCGATGAAGGTGGCTATATTTTTATAATAGGACGACATGCCAATTATTCCTTCTCAGATAATTTAATAGTTCGCGGACGCTGCACCCAGCCACCCAAACCATCGGAAACAATTTCCAGCAGATCCAATTGATCTGCCGTCACTGAGATTATTTTCCCGTGATTCTTACCCATATAGTTACCCAGCGTCACCCTATGGATTCCTCCTACCCCATCCTTCATTAAAGCCCATAGGCTTCCCTTCTGCTCCATCATACCAACCATCGCAAGCTCATCAAGGTTGAATGACTCTAAAAATTCTTTTTCGCGACTGTTGTCAGGTTTGATATCGGGATTGCGTATCCCCACAACAGCTTTAACCTCAACCGGTTGATCAAACGGACTGCGCAAAGCGGTAGCACCATATATAAATGCATCGTAGGTGCGCACTGGCGGCAGCGGCTCGATAGTACCCTGGGGGCGCGCCCTAACTTCCGCTATATAAGCTTTTAAATCGGCGTGATCATCCTGAAAAAAACACCCGCTTAAGCCTGCCACACTCATTGCCACCGCAACTAGACGAATAATTCTCTCAGACATAACTATTCACCCTGATTGCGATAACGATAGGTCTTAGCTTGAATTTCCATGACCAACGCACTGCTGGAATCCTTTTTCCGCGATATTGAAAAATTATGCAAAGTTACAATTCGAGGCATACCTGCGATACCGCTCACAAACGATCCGAATTCGTGATAACCCCCGGTCACTTTAATATCAATTGGCAATTCAACGTAAAATTCCGCAGGCTTTTCCGGTTGTAATGTAATGCTGTCAATCACCAAACGGCTGCCAACACCTTTCTCATCTATGTCCTCGAGCAGACCCGGCACTTCTGTATCATTGGGCAATTGTTTTTTCAGCGCCTCAAAGCTCTCTTCCATTTCAGCGATTTGCTGGCGGTATTTTTCTAGGTTAGAGGCTTCAAAGGCTTTTTTCTGAAAGGTTTCTTTCAAACTTACCTCTTTGCGCACCTCATCTTCTAACTGCAGCTGCTTATCCTTTACCACGAAAAAATAAGCGGCTGCGACAATGGCACCACCGGCAAAAACGGCCAAAAAGGCACGCGCGGGCCAGGGCCAAACGCCTACGCGCTCCCAATTAATTTCCGATGGCTCAATGGATTTAAGCTGTTCGAGGTACTCGCGAAGATCAGCCATTGCCGCCCCCTTTTGGTTTTGCGTCTTTCACGTCTTTTTCATCTTTTTCAGCGGGGAGAACAGCTTTAAGCTGCAAAGAGAACTTGGCAGCCTGCTCACCAAACTTGGGGTCATTGGTGACAGACTTAAGATTGGGCTCGGCAAACCAAGGTGAATCGTCTAACTGACGCATAAAGGCCGACACGCGGTTGGCCGATTCGGTAATGCCGTCGATGGACAACATTTCTCCATTCTTGACTAGAGAAGTTAGGAAAACACCGTCGGGAATGGCGCGCACCAACTCATCGAAGAAGCGCACAACCGTTGGCCGTGTGCCCTGTAAATCCTGAATCACCTTCATGCGCGCGATCAATTCGCTGCGCTTTTTCTTTAATTCTTGAATTTCTTTAACCTGAGCGTCCAGCAGAACAATTTCATCCTCGAGCAGCTTGTTGCGCTGTTTTTGATTGTCGATGGCGCTGTCAACACTGGTAATCCACACATAAGAGCAGAGACCAACCAATAGACAAAACCCAAACATCTGGGTGATAAATTCTTTTTTCTTCTCCTGGCGATACTCTTCCCGCCAGGGCAATAGGTTTATTTTAGCCATCGAGATCAAAACTCCTCAGGGCAAGACCGGTTGCGATCATTAGGGCGGGGGCATCATTGGCGAGCGCTGTGGAATTAACCCGGGAAGCCACGGACATGTTAGCAAATGGATTGGCCACCGTGACCGAGGTGCCCAGTTTGGCCTCTATCACCTCAGCAAGGCCGCGCATGGAGGAGACACCACCGGCCAACACTATGTGATCCACATCGTTGTATTGGGTGGAGGAGAAGAAAAATTGTAACGAGCGGGTCACCTGCTGAACGACGGACTCTTTAAAGGGCTCAAGCACTTCAGGGCCGTAATCGTCGGGCAGACCACCCTGTTTCTTAGCAAGCCCGGCTTCCTCTTCTGAGAGGCCGTAACGGCGCTGAATTTCTTCGGTTAACTGCCTGCCACCGAACAACTGCTCACGGGTATAAATCGTTTTGCCATCCACCAACACCGACAGAGTGGTCATGGTGGAACCTATATCCACTATGGCAACCACCTGATCCTGCTGATCATCCAACTGTTCACGGATTAAACGAAAGGCGCGCTCCATGGTGTAGGCCTCAACGTCCACAACCCTGGGGCGCAAATCAGCCAATTGCAACACCGTGGAGCGAGCTTCGACATTTTCACGGCGACAGGCCGCCAGCAGCACTTCGACTTGATTGGGGTTGCGCGCGGAAGGGCCCTGCACATCAAAATCCAAGGCAACTTCATCGAGGGGGAATGGGATGTATTGGTCGGCCTCAATGGAGATTTGTAACTCCATGGCATCTTCAGATAGGCCGCTGGGCATTTCAATTAACTTAGTGATCACCGAAGAACCTGCCACCGCTACGGCGCAGTCTTTAACTTTGGTGCGGCATTGGGTGATGGTAGCTTTGATAACCTGCGCGACCGCCTCCGGGTCATTGATGTTTTTTTCCACCACCGCATTGGGGGGCAGGGGCCGCACGGAATAATTCTCGACGCGGAAGGAATCCCCCTGGCGACTTAATTCCAACAGCTTGATGGTAGTGGAGCTGATGTCCAGGCCAAGCATGGGTTTTGTCTTTTTTTCGAAAAAACTTAGAAAGCTCATTTTTCTATCTTTATCCGCTACTTAGCTCAGGTTCATGTTATAGCACTTTAACTTAGAGCCGCAACACGCTATCTCGTAGGTAAAGTGTGAAAATCCACTATAATGCCGCTCCCGATAAGGCCCACCTCACAAAACCTTAAGACTGCCTCGAATGCGCTCAGCCATTAGATTTATTACTACTTTATTCTGGATGACTATAGCAGCTTTTAGCTCTATAGCACTAAGCCTAATCGGCATTTACTTGTACTTAAGCCCCGGCCTACCTTCCATCGAAACCCTTAAGGACACTCGTTTACAAACGCCCCTGCGGGTCTACTCCAGCGATAATAAACTTATAGGCGAGTTTGGCGAAAAACGCCGGATGCCGATTAAGTTCTCAGACATACCGCACAGCTATATAGATGCTTTGCTCTCAGCGGAGGACGACCAATTCTTTACCCATAAGGGCGTGTCTATTAAAGCGCTGCTGCGGGCATCGTCGCAGTTAGCCATGTCCGGCGATATTCACTCCGGCGGCTCAACCATCACAATGCAAGTTGCGCGCAACTTCTTTCTCAGTAATAAACAAACGTTTAAACGCAAATTTAACGAGATTCTCTTGGCCTTGCGCATTGAGCGCGAACTGAGCAAAGAGGAAATTCTTGAGCTGTACGTTAATGTTATTTTTCTTGGTAACCGCGCCTACGGGATACAGGCCGCAGCGCAGGTGTATTTCGGTAAATCACTCAACGAGCTTAGCCTGGCCGAATTGGCGACGCTCGCAGGTATACCTAAGGCCCCTTCAACTATAAACCCCATTGCCAACCCCAACCGCGCCCGCGAGCGGCGGGACTGGATCCTAGGCCGTATGCACGAACTGGGAAAAATCGACGCACAAACCATGGAACTGGCGCAGAGGGAAGCCGTTAAGGCTGAATTCCACGGCGCCAACATCGAGTTTGACGCACCCTACATAGCAGAAATGGCGCGGCGGGAAGCGGTAAATCTGTTTGGCAATAAGGCGTACACCGAAGGCTATCGAGTTTATACAACGATCAGCAGCCGTTTTCAAACCTTTGCGCAAGAAGCTGTGATAAATGGCCTGTTTGACTACGATAATCGCCACGGCTACCGGGGGCCGGAGCAGTCATTTGCTGCGAAAAATGCCACCGCTGCGCAAAAGCTCGGCCCCCCGGATGCTAATACGCTGGCCAATTGGCTGGGGGCACTGGAAAAAATTCCCACCCTAGCCCATTGCCTGCCCGCCGTAGTTACCCTAGTGGGAGAAACCAAAATTAAAGCCACCCTCGCCGAGGGCAAAGAAATTACCCTCGGCTGGGAGCAGGGCCTATCAAAAGCGGCGCCCTACCTTAATGAAAACGCCGTGGGCGCCTACCCTAAATCGGCCAAAGAGTTATTTAAAAGCGGCGATGTGATTCGCGTATTGCCCAAGGATGATGGCTATGAACTTACACAAATCCCCAGTGCCCAGGCCGCTTTTGTGGCCATAGATTCCAACACTGGAGCCGTGCTGGCCTTGGTGGGCGGGATTGATTTTGCCCAGAGCAGTTTTAACCGCGCCACCCAGGCTAAACGCTTGGCGGGCTCCAACTTCAAACCCTTCTTTTATACAGCTGCGCTGGAAAATGGTTACACCCCGGCAACCATTATCAATGATGCGCCCATCGTGTTTGAAACCGACAACCCCGACGAAGCGTGGCGGCCGGAGAACTCGGGCGGTAAATTTATGGGGCCGATTCCGCTGCGCAAGGCGCTGTATTTATCCCGCAATTTAGTCTCCATCCGCATTTTGCAGAGCCTGGGGCTGGATAAAGCCCTGGAGCATATCGACCGCTTTGGTATCGACAAAAATAAAGTGCCCCGCAATCTTTCCATCGCCCTCGGCACCCATGCCATGACGCCCTTAGAAGTGGTGCAGGGTTACAGCGTGTTCGCCAACGGTGGCTATAAGGTTGAGCCCTATTTTGTGGACCGTGTTGAGGATGCGGATGGCAACCTCCTACACCAAACGCCCCGTTACCAGGTGTGTGGCGATTGCGATGGCCAGAAGCTCGGCAAATCTACCAAACCTGCCCCTAGGGTTATCGATGAGCAAACGGCCTTTATCATGGATTCTATTTTGAAGGACGTGGTGCGTAAGGGCACCGCCACTGCCGCTAAAAAACTTAACCGCAACGATATTGCAGGTAAAACCGGCACCACCAACGGCCCTACCGATGTGTGGTTCTCCGGTTATGGCGGCAATATTACCGGCACCGCCTGGATAGGCTTTGACCAAAATACCAATCTAGGCCGCAAAGAATTCGGCGGTACTGCGGCGCTGCCTATTT
>DAOQGS010000120.1:0-8378 GCA_035338675.1 Cellvibrionaceae bacterium | reverse complement strand
ATAAAGAAGCGGTGTTACCCTTGGCAGTCACTGCTCGCGTTGCCATCGAAGCGGCCCATGAAGACTACTGGTACAAATACGTAGGTTTAGATGGTCGCACTGTGGCTATGGGTGGTTTTGGCGAATCGGCTCCTGGTAATGTGCTGCTGGAGTATTTTGGTTTTACCCTGGATAACGTGGTGAACACCGTAAAAGAATTATTGGCGTAACGCCAAACAGGCCGGGGCAACCCGGCTTTTTTAATTGTATGAACTATTTATTTAGGTGAAATTTATGACTGTAAAACTCATGTCCCAATTAGACCTGGCGGGCAAGCGTGTATTAATTCGCGAAGATTTAAACGTACCGATTCAAGATGGCGTTATTACCTCCGATGCTCGCATCCGCGCTTCGCTGCCAGGAATTAAATTGGCCGTGGCGGCCGGCGCCAAAGTGATTTTAATGTCGCACCTCGGCCAACCGGCTGAAGGCGAATTTGACGCTAATTTAAGCCTAAAACCCGTCGCTGAGCATTTAACGAAATTACTCGGCCAGAGCGTGCAATTAATCAGCGATTTTAGTAAGGGCGTTGAAGTGGCCGCAGGCCAAGTAGTGTTGCTGGAAAATGTGCGCTTTAACAAAGGCGAGAAAAAAGACGAAGACGCTCTTGCCAAGGCCTATGCCAGCCTGTGTGATATTTTTGTGATGGACGCCTTTGGCACCGCTCACCGCGCCCAAGCCTCCACCCACGGCGTGGCTAAATTTGCCCCCATCGCCTGCGCTGGCCCCTTATTAGAAGCGGAATTAAGCGCCCTTGAAAAATCCCTTGCTAAACCTGAGCGCCCATTGGTGGCGATTGTGGGCGGCTCGAAGGTTTCTACTAAATTAACCGTATTAGATGCGCTTTCAAAAGTTGCCGATATTCTGGTAGTGGGCGGCGGTATTTCCAATACCTTCGTGGCGGCGGCTGGCAATGAAGTGGGCAATTCTCTGTATGAAAAAGACCTAATCCCCGAGGCCCAACGCCTGTGTAAAACCACCCAGGTTATTTTTGCCGAAGATGTGCGCACCACTAAAGATGGTTTTAAACAGTGGTCTCACAGCTCAAAAACCGAAGTGAAAAAAACCAACGAAATCGCCGTTGACGAAGAAATTATCGACTACGGCCCGGTGACCGCTGCCAAAGTAGCCGAGATTATTAAAAACGCCAAAACCGTTATTTGGAACGGCCCTTGCGGTGTATTTGAATTTGATGCATTTGCTAAAGGCACTGAAGTGGTTGCGCGTGCAATTGCCGATTCCGCTGCGTTTTCTATCGCTGGCGGTGGCGATACATTGGCAGCCATTGATAAATTCGACTTGGCCGACAAGATCTCCTACATTTCCACTGGCGGCGGTGCGTTTTTAGAATATGTTGAGGGTAAAGAATTACCGGCAGTAACCATTTTAAAAGCCCGTGCAAACGGCTAGATGTTTGGTGCACGAATAAAAAAGCGGCCTCGGCCGCTTTTTTTATGTCTAATATATTTGATGGCAATTAATTGAGTTCTTTAATTTTGTTGCCTAGCAAATCATTAGTCTGCCACGTAAAACACACTAAAACCCGCAACGGGTAATTCAATAGTCAGCTGCCCGCTGGGCGTTGCCACGGTTTTCCCCGTCACCCGGTTTTGAATCTGGCTGCGCACGCCCAAACGCGTTTTACTAAGGTCTAAATTCAATGTTTTGCTGACCATAGCAGTATTAAATACAGCCACGAAGGTTCCTGCAGGTGTCGCCATATCCCGCACGATCACCTGTGGGTCTGGGCTTGCCGCGGGAACTTTGGCGCTGGGTAGGGCGGGCCAGGCTAAGTAGGCGGCGTTGAAGCGGCGCAGGTCTTGGGGGGCTGCGGTGTTAAAGCTGGAGCTGGATAAATAACCGATCCAATTCACGTCAGTACTGGCTAGAGCGCGCACTTCGGCGAGCATGGTATAGGGGCTGGAGCGCTCCATATCGCTGACGAAATAACCAAAATGCCCGCTCATGGGCCAGCTATTAAAGCTGCTGTTGGCTTGGTCGGCGCTGATATCCCCGGTGCCGTCATCTTCATTAAGGGCAAAGTGATGCTCTAAAGCTGCCCCCTCTTTGGTGGTGAACTGCTTCAGCAGGTTGTCATCGGCCACACTGTATTGGCGGTTAAACGGCATACTCATGTATAGCCCGCTGTCCTGCTGGTAGTGCTCAGGGTCTGCCGGGGGGGTGCCGTGGCTCATTTCATCAAAGCTGCCTGTGCCCGCCAGTTGTGTATCGGTGGGTAGGTTCAGGGTGAAAAGCATTTTGGCAAAGCGCTGGTTGCTCAGCCAATCGGCGGGGGTGGCGGGCGAGTAGCGGTATTTCCAGCGCGCATCGGCGTTGATCACTGTCCAGGCTGGTACGTCATCGGTGATGACCCGTGTGTCGGCGTAATTGGCGGTGGGGATCGGCAGGCCCTCTTCGTGGTAGCTGCTAAACAGTACGCTGGCGCCGGGCACCCCCCCGCTGCTGCCGGTGCGCATGTGGTCGCGAATGGCGGTTAGGTAGGCGCGGCGTTTTTCCTGCCACCAGGCGCGGTAGTCCGCTAACAGGCTCGGGGTTTGGCGCAATTGCTCAAGGCTTGGGGCGGCCACATGGCGGTCGGTGGCATAGCGCTCGCGGGCGGCGTCGGCAAAATTAATTGGCCAGCTGCCCACACGGGTGCGAAACCAGGCGCCGGCAAATTGAGCCCGCTCTTTGAGATCCAGAACATTGGCGCCGATGAGTTTTTTCACATCGGTAAGGGCTTCCGGGTCAGTCACATCCACACAGGCGGTTTCGGCCCAGGAGTATGGGGTGTAGCGGTTGGCCCGGGTTAGCGGGCGGCAGTTTAATTGACTGCCATAGCTGGGTAAGAAGCACTTAGCCTGGGTTTGTTGCCAGGGTTTTTTGCACTGGTAGCGGCTGTTGCCAGTAGCTGTGGCACAGAAGCTATTACCGGTGGCGTCTTCGCTGGGGCAGTTGGTGGTGGAGAATTCCCCTGCGCCCATGGAGCCGTAATACTCAAAATAGGGCAGCACTTCTAAATTGTGTTCCCCGGCTTTTTTAACCATCTCCGGCCAGAAGGCCAGGCGCGCGCCGTAGAAGAGTTTATCGCCGCCGTAAGCGCTCATATCCATGCCTTGGTTGTGGCCGAATTCCAATAAATCCTTAGTAAACACGTTAAAGCCGAGCACCTTGGCCAGCTGCATTTTGTACTCCAGCCAGGTGTTGGTGGTGGTGCCTGGGCTTGTGCCGGTGGCGGGGTTACAGCTGGTGGCGTAGGCGGCTGAGTTGGGGTCGGTACTGACTTTGGAATCCCCCCGCACACACATGGCCACCGAGTCGTTCATCTCCTCCCGCCAAAAGGTGCGGCGGTGGGGAATTCCCGCTGGGGGCAGCTGGGTTTTGAGCGCTGCCTGGCTGTCGTCACTTACGGCATACAGGCGCACATTGCCCATGGCCGCGCCCTGGTTGATGGGCTCACCTTTGGGGTTGGGGTTGCCCAGAGCGACCCAAAAGCCATCCTCCGGCCCAAAGGGTCTGCGGGTATCCGCCTCGTTGCGCACCGCCGCTAGAGGTTGAAAGCGATCGTGCAGGTAAAAATAAAAGCGCGCCGTCAGCCACTTTTGGCTTTGCGGGTAAGCTAGGGATTCGGGGTTGGGGTAGGCGTATTGCTCGCGGTAATCGCCGAGACTTTTACCGGTGGCGATGGTGCGGGTGATGTCGGCGCCGCGGTTGAGCAGAATTAGGCTGCGCGGTACATCATCCGGGTAATCCACTTCTAATACATAGGCTCTGCCGGGCACTAAGCCTGCGGCCTTGCCCAACCTAAATGCCGCATAGCTGGCCATACCGGCTTGGGGCGGCAGTACTAGGGCCGGGCGGCCGAGCAGGGTTTGAACACTAGAGCTGTTGGCAGGCTCCGCCTGGGTTTCGCGGCTGCCGGGGTTGGTGGGGTCGAAGCTGTCCACTAGGCTTAGCGCACCAAACTCAGGGTCGATTTTACTTAAAGGCGTGCCGGAGGAACTTGTGCTTGAACTGCTGCTTGAACTTGAAGAGCTTGAACTCGCCCCGCTTGAGCTGCTGGACGAGCTTGAACTGCTGGATGAGCTAGAAGTGGACGAACTAGAGCTTGACGAACTGCCGGTGCCAGTGGCCAAGGTAAATTGCAAAAACCAATCGTAGAGACTTTGGTTGTAGGTATCTCGGGCCGTTTCAACGGCGGTGTTGAGGCCGCTGAGGTTATAGGTGCGGCTCCAGGCATCGTGGGCAACATTGGAGTAGAGGCTGATTTTGGGCGCAACCTTGGGTGCGGGCACGCATTTTTTCAGGCCGTCGTAGGGGGCTGTGGCATTGCTGTAAACCCCCACAGTGGTATCCGCCGCGCCGTGGAAAATCCACAGGGGCACCTGCTTGTAGCTGCAGGGTTCGCTGCTATCGCTGGTGAAGCTGTATACGGTGGAGATAGGCGCAGCGGCGGCTATGTCGGCACCGTCGTAGGTTTCCATATAACGGTAGAAGGGGCCGCCACCGCCGGAGTAGGCAGTTAGGTAAATGCGGTTGGGGTCGATGGCGTAGTTGGCTTTGGCGAAGGCAATAAAATTGCGTACCTCAAGGGCGGTACGGGTTAAATAATTCATTTGCGGCGCCAGCACCACAAAGCGTTTTTGTGTATCCCAGCTGCCTGCCGCTATGGCGGCGGGCAGGCCGTCGTCATCGAGTTTGGCTACATCTACAGTCGAGCCTGCGCCGCTCTGGCCGTCGCCGTGGAGGGCAATAATTAGCGGGTATCGCCCGCTTGGGCTGTAACCGGCGGGGACATATTCGGCGTAAGCAAGGTTGGCACAGGTGCTGCCCTTGGCGAGCAGCCTTAAGCTGTTGGGCGTGGGCACTATGGGAGTAGTGCAAGCCTCCGGGCTGCCAGATGAGCTGGAGCTGCTGCTCGACGAGGATGAACTGGACGAAGAAGAGCTGGACGAACTGGAGGAAGAACTAGAAGAACTAGAAGAACTAGAAGATTTCCCCGCGCTGGTGCTGCTACTGGAACTACTCGATGAACTGGTAACAGAAGCGCCCGATGATGAACTACTGCTGGCGATACCACCGCCGCTGGACGAGCTACCACCACTGCTCCCACCCGGCGAGCTGCTAGAGCCGCAGCCGCTAAGTATTAGGCTGGTAAAAAATAAACCAACCAGGAAAGGGTGGCGGGGGCGGCGAGAAAGAGCGCAATTCATGGCAGGTTTCGCTTCGCAACTAAATTTAGGCTTAGCTTAGCCTGCTAAACGGGAAAGTCTCGCCCAGGGGCGATTGTTGATGCGAATTTGAGATAAATACCCGTAAATTTATGCACTTCTGGTCGGATTTATTCGTTAAAAAGCCCCTGTTGCCGCCGTCCAAGCGGGCGGCTAATAGTCAAGCCGCAGAATCAATTCGCGGTACAGCAGCGGGTGAAGGCTGGTTATTGCAGGCCAATAAAAAGAGTGATCTTTTTGAAGAGCCTACACGGATGTATTCACGGCGCGTCTGCAATAGGCTGTCTTCATCACTGCGGGGGGAATAAGGGCTCGCAGCATTAAAGCACTCGCCTATCACCTAAAAATAACTAAATAGGTGCTTAAAAAAGGTGCTGAATAGTTGTGCGGCTTTTAGCTTAAACCGCCTGCCCAAGCAACCCTTCGCGGCTCTCCTCGCGAATCACCTGGTTAAAATAGTCCACCCAGGTCGGGCAAAACTGGCTGCCGGCACAGGCGTTAATTTCCGATACGGCGCGCAGAATGGAGCGGCGTAAGGCCCGATCGGCGCGGGAATTAATAATCGCGTAAAAGGCATCCAAAATCGCAATGATGCGCGCCCCGCTGTGAATGTCCGTGCCCGCAATCCCCGCCGGATAACCGGCACCGTCAAAGCGCTCGTGGTGTTGGCTAATCATTAAAGCGGCCTCCTGCCATTGGGTCATGCGGCGCACAAACTCCATGCCCCAGGTGGGGTGTTTGTGCAGTTGTTGGC
Source organism: Cellvibrionaceae bacterium (assembly GCA_035338675.1). Lineage (GTDB taxonomy): Bacteria > Pseudomonadota > Gammaproteobacteria > Pseudomonadales > Cellvibrionaceae > CAMCXE01. The sequence continues at coordinate 2,354 of DAOQGS010000120.1, read as the reverse complement.
TTTCTAAGGCGGATAATTTGCTGGCTTTATTAATGATATCGGAGGGCAAAAAACTCATACCCACATCGTGTAAATAGACCGCCGTGGCCAGTTGGGACGGATCTATGGGGTAGTCGGCCAGGGCGTTGATTTTTTGCGACCAACGAAAAATTAACGCCGAGCGCTGATCCCAAAATATATTTTGTTTATCCAGCTCGGAAGCCAAGGAGCGAAAAAAAATTAAATCCTGTTTGATGTGTAAATCGTTGCTGAAATAGGCGGAAGTCTTGGGCGCCTCATCGGTATCTTCACAGGGCTTGGCAAAGTGGTTGGTGAGCTGGTTGATGGCATTGGTGGTGGCAATCTCGGCGGCGGTTTCGGGGCGTGCCGCTGCCAATTGGTCCAGGGCAGCCTGAATATTGGCGATATTCAGGTTCTCCACCACGCGCTTAAATAAATACACCTCGTGCAGGTCCCGGGCGCGATCCAGGCTCATCATAATCACTTCGCCGATGGGCTTAGTCATCTGCAATTGCCCGGTGCGCAGGGCGCTGATGACGTTCTCGATAGCGTGGATAAAATGCACGATTTCATCAAAGGCAAACATAGCGGCATTGCCTTTGATGGTATGCACCTCGCGAAATAACTGATGCAAGGCGGCGTCGGAGGGCAGGATTAATAACTCGGCGATCGCCTGCTCGGCATGGCTGTGGTGGGAGCTAAAGTCCTCGAATAAATCCTCGGCGGTTTGGCGGTCTATTTCGCTGAGTTCAGAGTCCATTTTGGGTGCCTCGCCCGGTATGAGTAACCCCTACAGCTTAGCTGCAATTATTCACTCCTGCCGCTGCAGACGGCTGTGCAGCCAGGCCTTTGCGTCCTCTAAAGACCTAACGCCCACCACCTGCGGATGGGGTGCCACCGGGTGCAGCCGCAGGCAGGTTAGGTTGGCCGCCAGGGCCGCAGCCTGTCCCACATTACTATCTTCAATGGCGATACAGCCGTTGGCACTTTCCCCCAATTGCTCAATAGCTAATAAATACACATCCGGCGCCGGTTTGTTGCGGGCTACATCGTTTTTGCTGGCCACCACCTTAATCCAGCGGTTAAGCCCGTGAGCATTTAAAGAGCGGTGGATTTCCCGCGCCCCAGCGCCGCTTGCCACCGCAAGTTTTAAACCCGCTTCAAAACAATAGCGCACTAAGCTTTCTGCATGAGGCATTAAAGGAAAGGCGTGGGACTGTAAATACTCATCCACATGGGCCTGTTTGCGCGCATAAAGTGTGGCGGGGTCGGTGGGTAACTTAAAGCGCTCGATAATCCATTGGGCGGAGCTAGAAGAGGGGATACCGGTTAAGTAAGTAACATATTCGTCTAAGGAAAACTCGGCGTTGTACTGCTCAATTGCTTTTAGCCAGCAGGCGTGGTGCACAGGCTCGGAATTTACCAGGGTGCCATCGTGATCAAAAATTACGGCATTTAGCGGCTGAGGCATTCAACAATCTCGCGAGGTAGGTAGGGTATTGAGGCGTTAAAAATAGGCGCTAAGCGGTTCACAGCTCGGCGGGGGCATTCTATACTGCCGCGCCCTAAAAGGCCGTGTTTGGCCTATATTTTTGGCCTGCAACGGCCCAGGTATTGTTCGTGACAGAGCGTGTAATTGCCACCCTTTTAAGTTTGCTGCTGCTGAGTATCTCCGGCTGCGCAGCCAATGACATCAAAATGAATGCCCTCAGTGAAGGGCAGCAGCGCCAGGCGGAGCAGCTGAATAATCAGGAGCGCGCCTTAAAAAGCCAGTCCGAACAGCTCGTTGCCCTGGCTCAACAGCAGACGGACATGACCCAGGCAGTGGGTGATTTGGCGGCTCAACTGCGCATGACCAATATGCAATTGAGCACCCTAAGTTTTAACAGTGCCCCCGTTACAGCCAGCGTGGCGAGCCTACCCAGTGCCGCCGAAGCGCCAGCGAAAAAACCCCGCAAAGAAGTTAAACCCGAAGTTGATACCAGCAAAGACTCCGCCAAATTAGTTATCGGCCGGGTGGAGTGGGTATGGATTGAGGCGCTCAATAAAAAGCTCAAAGCCCGCGTGGATACCGGCGCAACCCTGTCTTCCATTCACGCCACCAAAATTGAACGCTTTGAGCGGGACGGTAAAAACTGGGTGCGTTTTACAATGCAAGTTAATGCCGAGGGCGAGCAGGGCACCAATGTAAAAGAACAAGAATTTGAAGCGCCCCTGGCTCGCAACGCCAAAATCCGCCAGGCCTCGGCGGAAGAAATCGACGCCCGCCCGGTGGTACGCCTACGGATGCGCCTGGGCCACTTGGAGGAGGACGTGGATTTTACCCTCACCAACCGCTCGGAAATGAATTACCC
>DAOQGS010000119.1:0-8423 GCA_035338675.1 Cellvibrionaceae bacterium | reverse complement strand
TCGCACCGATTGCGATGGAAGACGGTCTGCGCTTTGCGATCCGCGAAGGTGGCCGCACTGTGGGTGCAGGCGTGGTAGCCAAAATCCTTGCTTAATAGTATTAAGTGAGTAAGAAGCTGGCGGCCTTCGGGCCGTCAGTTGTAGTTTAGGCCAGTAGTTCAATTGGTAGAGCACCGGTCTCCAAAACCGGGTGTTGGGGGTTCGAGTCCCTCCTGGCCTGCCATATCTGCGGTACTTCCTGTCGGTATCCTAATCCTTCCATTGAGTCGACTATGACTACCAAAGTAGAAGCGCCTGAATTTCGCTTGGATTTCGTTAAGTGGCTGGTAATCGTAGCGCTTATCGCCTTGGCGGTGTTTGGAAATTCTTATTTCAGCGATAAGCCGGTAATTGTGCGCGTGATCGGCGTTATTTTGCTGGGTGCTGCCGCTGTGGGCGTGGCGCTTTTTACCGAGAAGGGTCATGCCTTCTTGGGCTTGTTGAAGGCTGCTCGTATCGAGCTGCGCAAAGTGGTGTGGCCTACTAAGCCTGAGGCGAATCAAACCACGCTGCTGGTATTGGGTGTGGTGGCAGTTGCAAGCCTTATCCTCGCTTTGATCGACTCGATCCTCGGTTGGATCACTTCCCAGGTTATTCAGTAGGAGAACCCTATGGCTAAGCGTTGGTACGTGGTTCACGCCTATTCCGGCTTTGAGAAAAAAGTAGCGGCTTCCATTAAGGAGCGCATTGAGTTACACGGCATGCAAGAGCATTTCGGCGACGTATTGGTGCCCACTGAGGAAGTGATTGAAATGCGCGGCGGCCAGAAGCGCAAATCGGAGCGGAAGTTTTTCCCCGGTTATGTATTGGTCAATATGGAGCTTAACGACGACGCCTGGCACTTGGTGAAAGAAACGCCCCGTGTGATGGGCTTTATCGGCGGTAAGGCGGATAAGCCTGCGCCGATCACCGAAGCGGAAGCTCAACTAATTTTGCGCCGAGTGGATGACTCGGTGGATAAGCCCCGGCCGAAAACTATCTTCGAGCCAGGAGAAATGGTGCGCGTTATCGACGGACCCTTTAATGACTTTAACGGCGTCGTGGAAGAAGTTAACTACGATAAGAACCGCTTGCGCGTAGCCGTTTTGATATTTGGCCGTTCCACGCCTGTTGAGCTGGAGTTCAGCCAAGTCGAGAAAGCCTAAGCATTTTCACGGCCGCCGCAGGGGTTCCTGCGGCGGCTTTTCACGTTTTGTCGCCGGTAGCTGCTGGCAACAAAACAGGGGAGCCTGTGATCAGCAGTCGCCGCTGCTGGGAGGCGTTTAACCCAATAGGGGGAAGTAACAATGGCAAAGAAAATAGAAGCTTATATTAAGCTGCAAGTGAAGGCCGGTCAGGCCAACCCAAGTCCACCGGTGGGCCCTGCTCTGGGTCAAAAAGGTGTGAACATCATGGAGTTCTGTAAGCAATTTAACGCCCAGACTCAAGGTATGGAATTGGGTTCACCTGTACCAGTAATCATCAGTGTGTACAGCGACCGCAGCTTTACCTTCACTATGAAGACACCACCGGCTTCTTTCTTATTGAAGAAAGCGGCAGGTCTTAAGAGCGGTAGCCCGCGCCCCAACACTCAAAAAGTGGGCAAGGTTACCCGTGCACAATTAGAAGAAATCGCCAAAGCCAAAGAACCGGATTTAACCGCTGCTGATATGGACGCCGCTGTGCGCACCATCGCCGGTTCCGCGCGTTCCATGGGCTTGGATGTGGAGGGTTTATAAGATGGCTAAGTTGTCCAAACGTCAACGTGAAATCCGCGCCAAGGTTGATTCCACCAAGCTGTACAGCATCGACGAAGCGGTTGCCCTGCTGAAAGAATTATCCAAAGTTAAATTCGCTGAAACCTTCGAGACCGCCATTAACCTGGGCATCGACCCGCGCAAATCCGACCAAGTGGTGCGCGGCGCGACAACTCTGCCCCACGGTACCGGTAAAGACGTGCGTGTAGCTGTGTTTACCCAAGGCGCCAACGCCGAAGCCGCTAAGGCTGCCGGTGCAGAATTCGTCGGTATGGAAGATCTCGCCGAGCAAGTAAAGGGCGGCATGATGGATTTTGACGTGGTGATTGCAGATCCTGCCGCCATGCGCGTCGTCGGTCAATTAGGTCAAGTATTGGGCCCCCGCGGCTTAATGCCAAACCCCAAAACCGGCACCGTAACACCCGATGTGGTTACTGCTGTGAAAAATGCCAAAGCTGGTCAAGTGCGCTTTCGCGCTGACAAAGGCGGCATCATTCACGGTGGTATCGGCAAGATTTCCTTCAGCGCTCAGGCAGTGAAAGAAAACTTAGAAGCCCTGATTACCGATTTAAAGCGCTTAAAGCCTGCGACTTCCAAAGGTATTTACCTGCGCAAGATCGCTCTTAGCTCCACCATGGGCCCTGGTCTGAACATCGACCTCGCCTCTTTGGATGTTAAATAAGTTTTAAAGCTAATACCCGGGTTGGGCGGTGGGCAACCACCGATTCCCGAGCCGGTAAACGACTTTGGGGTTCAGCTCGCTGAACTGTCAAAGACCGTAGGCAGGGCAGGGCTCTTTAATCCCTAGTTAATTAATTTGGGGCCTACGCAGATGGTGAGACCCCGTTCAGATTGTTGTGCTGGCACTGCAAATATTTGTTTTTGCCGCTGCACATTTGAATGACATCACCAAATCAATGACTCAGGCCCTCGGGCTTGAGTGTGAAAACAACGATAGGCTCGCCTATCACAACTGGAGAAATCCCGTGGCACTAGGACTTGAAGGTAAAAAAGCGATTGTCGCTGAAGTCCATGAAGTTGCTAAAGGCGCATTGTCCGCTGTCGTTGCTGATTCTCGCGGTGTAACCGTGGGCAAAATGACAGCTTTGCGCAAACAGGCTCGTGCAAGCGGCGTTTGGGTAAAAATCGTCCGTAACACACTGGCCCGTCGTGCTGTAGAAGGCACCGCCTACGAATGTCTCGTTGAGAGCTTTGTAGGCCCCACTTTAATCGCATTCTCCAACGAGCACCCAGGTGCCGGCGCGCGTATCCTGGCGGATTTCGCTCGTGAGAACGACAAGTTTGAGATTAAAGCGGCCGCCTTCGAAGGTCAGATCGTTAATGTCGGTATGCTGGCAACCTTGCCAACCTACGACGAAGCGATCTCTCGCTTGATGGCAACGATGTTAGAAGCAGCTGCAGGCAAATTGGTCCGTACTATTGCGGCCATTCGCGACCAAAAAGAAGAGCAAGCGGCCTAATTGGGCTGTTTGTACCAAGCAATTTATTGAGCACCCCGCTCGTTTATATAGGATTGAGTCATGTCTCTGACTAAAGAAGATATCATCAATGCCATCGCTGAAATGTCAGTTAAAGATGTAGTAGAACTGATCACTGCAATGGAAGAGAAATTCGGCGTTAGCGCTGCTGCTGCTGTAGCTGTTGCTGCTGGCCCAGCTGCCGCTGCCGTTGAAGAGCAAACTGAGTTCACCGTTATCTTAGCTTCTGCTGGCGATAAGAAAGTGAACGTAATTAAAGCCGTTCGTGAATTGACTGGCCTTGGCTTGAAAGAAGCTAAAGACCTGGTTGACGGCGCTCCTAAGCCAGTTAAGGAAGCGATTCCTAAGGCTGACGCTGAAGAAGCCAAGAAGAAGTTGGAAGAAGCCGGCGCAACTGTCGAGATCAAGTAAGTTGTGTTGTATTACGCCAAATCTCGGTTTGGCGCGGGGCTGGCAGGCGATTTCGCCTGCTGGCCTTTTTCCGTTTGCAGTCAGCAATGATTGAAGTGGTAGTTTTTTAACTGCCCGCGTGCAAGACCACGGTTACCAGGAAGTGCGCTTCCCCCGTCTTACCTAGACAACACCCCGTGAACAAGCTGAGGAATACTGATGGCTTACTCATACACTGAGAAAAAACGTATCCGTAAGGATTTCGGCAAATTGCCACACATTATGGATGTGCCATATCTGCTGGCAATTCAGTTGGATTCTTACCGCAAATTTACCCAGGCAGACCTGCCCCCCCAAAACCGTTTTGATATAGGTTTGCACGCGGCATTTAAATCTGTTTTCCCGATTCTAAGTTATTCGGGCAACGCCGCTTTAGAGTACGTCAGCTATAACCTTGGCAAAGCTGCTTTCGACGTGAATGAGTGTGTGCTGCGCGGTGCCACCTACGCTGTGCCCCTGCGCGTCAAAGTGCGTTTGATTATTTACGATAAAGAATCGTCTACCAAAGCCATCAAAGACATTAAAGAACAAGAAGTCTACATGGGCGAGATTCCGCTCATGACTGACAACGGTACCTTCGTTATCAACGGTACCGAGCGTGTAATCGTCTCCCAGTTACACCGTTCACCCGGTGTGTTCTTCGAGCACGATAAAGGCAAAACCCACTCCTCCGGCAAGTTGCTTTATTCTGCCCGTATTATTCCTTACCGTGGCTCCTGGTTGGATTTTGAATTCGACCCGAAAGACCTGGTATTCGTGCGCATCGACCGCCGTCGCAAATTACCTGCAAGTATTTTACTGCGCGCCCTCGGCTACAGCTCACAACAAATGTTGGAGATGTTTTACGAGACCAACAAATTCCGCATCGAAGCCGATCAGAGCCTTAAATTGGAGCTGGTACCTGCGCGCTTGCGCGGTGATGTGGCCAGCTTTGACATCACTGATAGAGAAGGCAAAATCATTATCGAAGAAGGCAAGCGGATTACTCCACGCCACATTCGTCAGATGGAAAAAGCCGGTGTTGATGAGCTCACTGTACCTCGCGACTACCTCTTAGGCCGCTTCTTAGCCCGCGATGTAGTAGATACCAATACGGGAGAAGTGGTGATCGAGTGCAACACCGAAATCACCAATGAAGTGGTGAACGGGCTGATTAAAGCCGGTGTGAAAGAGTTCGAAACCATCTACACCAACGAACTAGATTGTGGTCCGTTCATCGCCGACACACTGCGCAGCGATTCCGCGCGCACCCAGCTGGAAGCCCTGGTAGAAATCTACCGTATGATGCGCCCTGGCGAGCCGCCCACCAAAGAGTCGGCGGAAACTCTGTTCCAAAACCTGTTCTTCTCCCCTGAGCGCTACGATCTATCCGCTGTGGGCCGCATGAAGTTCAACCGCCGTTTAGGCCGCGAGGCTGAGCAGGGCGAGGGCACTCTGTCCAACGACGACATAGTCGACGTGTTAAAAACCCTGATCGCCATCCGCAACGGTAAAGGCGTGGTGGATGATATCGATCACTTGGGTAACCGCCGTGTGCGTTCAGTGGGCGAGATGGCGGAAAACCAATTCCGCGTCGGCTTGGTACGTGTTGAGCGCGCCGTGAAAGAGCGTTTGTCCATGGCTGAGAGCGAAGGCTTGATGCCGCAGGATTTGGTCAATGCCAAACCAGTTGCCGCCGCGGTGAAAGAGTTCTTCGGCTCCAGCCAGCTGTCGCAGTTTATGGACCAAAACAACCCGCTCTCCGAAGTGACGCACAAGCGTCGCGTATCGGCCTTAGGGCCTGGCGGTTTGACCCGTGAGCGCGCCGGCTTCGAAGTACGCGACGTACACGCCACCCACTACGGCCGTGTGTGTCCTATCGAAACGCCTGAAGGTCCAAACATCGGTTTGATCAACTCTCTGGCCACCTATGCCCGCACCAACAGCTACGGCTTTTTAGAAAGCCCGGTGCGTCGCGTGGTTAATGGCAAGGTTACCAACGATATTGATTACCTGTCGGCTATTACGGAGTCCCAATATGTAATCGCCCAGGCATCCGCGACTTTGGACGCTGAAGGCCGTTTGATCGATGAGCTGGTATCGGTGCGTCACCAAATGGAATTCGCCCTGATGCCGCCATCGGAAGTGCAGTATATGGACGTGTCGCCGCGCCAAGTAGTATCGGTGGCCGCCTCATTGATTCCGTTCCTCGAACACGATGACGCCAACCGCGCCTTGATGGGTTCGAACATGCAACGTCAAGCCGTACCTACCTTGAAGGCCCAAAAGCCGCTAGTGGGTACCGGTATGGAGCGCAATGTAGCCTCTGACTCCGGCGTGTGTGTGGTAGCTAAACGCGGTGGGGTAGTGGACCGTGTGGACGCTGGTCGCATCGTGATTCGCGTTGCCAACAACGAAGTGGAAGCTGGTGAAGCCGGTGTGGATATCTACAACCTCACCAAATACACCCGCTCCAACCAAAACACCTGTATCAACCAGCGCCCAATTGTGCGTTTGGGCGATACCGTATCCCGCGGTGACATTTTGGCCGACGGCCCATCTGTAGACCTAGGTGAGTTGGCCCTGGGGCAAAACATGCGCATCGCGTTCATGCCCTGGAATGGTTATAACTTCGAAGACTCCATTTTGGTGTCCGAGCGCGTGGTACAAGAAGACCGCTTCACCACCATTCACATCCAAGAGCTGACCTGTATCGCCCGCGATACCAAGCTTGGCAGTGAAGAAATTACTGCGGATATTCCCAACGTGGGCGAGGGCGCTCTGTCCAAACTCGACGAGTCCGGCATCGTCTATATAGGTGCGGAAGTGGGCCCCGGCGATATCCTGGTGGGCAAGGTAACACCTAAGGGTGAAACCCAATTGACCCCAGAAGAGAAACTCTTGCGGGCGATCTTCGGTGAAAAAGCCTCCGACGTAAAAGACACCTCCCTGCGCGTACCCACTAGCACCAAGGGTACGGTCATCGACGTACAAGTCTTTACCCGCGATGGTTTGGAAAAAGATCAACGCTCACGGGAAATTGAAAAAACTCAGCTGAACAAAGTGCGCAAAGACCTCAATGAAGAATACCGCATTGTGGAACAGGCCACCTTTGAGCGCTTGCGCGCAGCCTTAGTTGGCCAGATCGCCAGCGGCGGCAAAACCGTGAAAAAAGGCGCTCCAGTCACCGACGAAATGTTGGATGAGTTGGATAAAAAAGACTGGTTCAAATTGCGCATGAACGAAGAGCATTTGAACGAGCAGCTGGAAAAGGCAGAGGCCCAATTGGCCGAGCGCCGCAAAGAGCTGGATGAGCGCTTTGAAGATAAAAAACGCAAGTTGGAAACCGGCGATGATTTAGCTCCAGGTGTACTAAAAATCGTTAAGGTTTATCTGGCGATCAAACGCCGCATCCAACCCGGTGACAAAATGGCCGGACGCCACGGTAACAAAGGGGTTATCTCGGTCATCATGCCCGTGGAAGACATGCCAAATGATGAAAACGGTGTGCCGGTGGACATAGTCCTCAACCCTCTGGGTGTACCGTCGCGGATGAACGTGGGGCAGGTGCTGGAGATGCACTTAGGCCTGGCAGCTAAGGGCCTGGGTGAAAAAATCAACGGCATGTTGAGCCAGCAAAAAGCTGTGGTTGAAGTGCGCGGCTTCTTGGAAGAGATCTACAACAAAACCGGCAGCGCCCGCGATAAAGAAGACCTGGCCAGCCTTTCGGACAATGAAGTATTGGAGCTGGCGCGTAACCTTGTGGACGGTGTCCCCATGGCTACGCCCGTATTTGACGGCGCCAAAGAGTCTGAAATCAAAGCTCTACTGCGCTTGGCGGATATGCCAGAGTCCGGTCAGATGCAACTGTACGATGGCCGTACCGGTGACGCCTTCCAGCGCCACACCACGGTTGGCTACATGTACATGTTGAAGCTGAACCACTTGGTAGACGACAAGATGCACGCCCGTTCGACCGGTTCCTACAGCTTGGTTACACAGCAACCCTTGGGTGGTAAAGCCCAGTTTGGTGGTCAGCGTTTCGGAGAGATGGAAGTGTGGGCGCTGGAAGCATACGGCGCCGCCTACACCCTGCAAGAAATGCTTACCGTTAAGTCCGATGACGTGGCCGGCCGTACCAAGATGTACAAAAACATCGTGGATGGCGACCACCGTATGGAGCCAGGCATGCCGGAGTCTTTCAACGTATTGGTGAAAGAAATCCGCTCCTTGGCCATCAACATCGAGCTGGAAAACGAAGCCTGATCAACCGATCAACGTGACAATTGATAAAAGACGGCGGGGATTCTCCCCGCTTTGCTCCGCGCCCACAGGAGAACGCTCTTGAAAGATTTGCTGAATTTACTGAAAAACCAAGGCCAACCCGACGAGTTCGACGGTATTCGTATTGGCCTTGCGTCCCCGGAAATGATCCGCGCCTGGTCCTTCGGCGAGGTGAAAAAACCCGAAACTATCAACTACCGCACCTTCAAGCCCGAGCGGGAAGGCCTTTTTTGCGCCAAGATCTTCGGGCCGGTAAAAGACTACGAATGCCTGTGCGGCAAGTACAAGCGCATGAAACATCGCGGCATCATCTGTGAAAAATGCGGCGTGGAAGTGACTCTGGCCAAGGTGCGCCGCGAGCGCATGGGCCATATTGAACTGGCAAGCCCGGTAGCTCACATCTGGTTCTTAAAATCTCTGCCCAGCCGTATCGGTT
>DAOQGS010000118.1:0-8445 GCA_035338675.1 Cellvibrionaceae bacterium | reverse complement strand
GGGCGGGGTCGGCAACTCCTGCTGCGGTGAGAGCTGCGTTGGAGGCGGCAAAATAACTGCCGCTGCCCTCCAGGTTTTTAATCAAGACCGGGGCGCTGCGGGCTAGGTGCCATACACCGCCCACGCCGTCGCCCTGGGTGCTGGCCGCGCCGGTATCCTGGGCAAAGAAGTAAAGGGGTTTGCCATCCAGAGCCCATTGTTTCAGGCCCGCCGCCCGCTCGATTAAAGAATAGGGGGCGCTTGCCAGGCTGCCAGGGGCGGCCAGGAGCGGCGGCCATTTACTGATGCAGTCGTTGGTTTTAGTGCAGCTGGAGGCGCCAGCGCTGTCTTTATCGAAGGTATAGAGGCTGCGGCCTTGGAGTTGGGCGGCAGCGGTGAGCTGCTCTTCACCGCTGCTATTAAGGCTTGCGATATACACCGGGCCTGTTGCGGCCAGGCGGCTACCTAGGGCGGAGGGGCTGATGGAGGCGGCCTCCGGGCGGGCCAATTGCCAGGCGCCGCTATTAAGGCCTGCGCCTTTGGTGTCGCCAGGGAGGCTATCGCCAGTGTAAAAATACAGGGGTTTGCCGTTGTAGGCCCATTGTTTTAACTCGCTATCGGTGCGGCTGATCAGGCTGTAAGGGGCGCTGGCCACATCGCTTGCGCCTGCCAAGAGGGGCGGCCAGTTCTTGGAACAGGTATCCGTGCATGCGGAGCTGCCGTTGTCTTTGGCGAAAGTGTAGAGGCTCATGCCTGTGGCATCTTGGGGGGCGGTTGCAAGCAAGCGCCACACACTGCCGAAGGCCGCCCAATAGGTGCTGCTGTCGGCGGCGGTTTTTAAGCTGATAGGGGCGCTGTGGGCCAGATGCCACAGGCCGTTTTTGCCATCCCCCAGGGTGTCGCCAGCACTGCTGTCGCCTTTAAATAGATACAGGGGTTTATCCCGCAGGGCCCATTGTTTAAAGCCGTCTTTGCGCAGTACTTGGGTGAAGGGCGCCTTTACCTCGTCCAGTTTGCCCACCAACAGCGGCGGCCAGTTGCTGATGCAGGAGCTGCTGGTGCAGGCGGAATCGGCGCTGGGGTCGCTATCGAAGGTATAAACGCTAAAGCCGGTTTTGCTCAAAGTCGTAGGCTTAGCATCTGGCCCTAAAGCCCAGGCGTCTGAAGCTAGGGTCAACTGTTCTCCAAGGGCGCTAAGCTTGCTGCCAAAGGCCGTGGCTTGAGCCTGCAGCGCACCTGATGAACTGCTGGAAGAGCTTGAGCTGCTACTGGATGAACTGCTGCTTGATGAGCTGCTGGAAGACGAGCTGCTTGAATAAGCGCCGCTAGAAGATGAGCTACTGGAGCCACTGCCGCTTTTGTAACTGCCGCCGTCGTTACAGGCGGTAAGGTGCAGGGCGAGTAGGGCCAGGGCCAAAGGTTTGAGGGAGTCTGTGTGAGCCATAAAACAATCCTGTGAATGATTAGGTGACAGGTTGTACAGGCAGGCGGAGGAAAAGGTTGCAGCTAGGGAAATTTAAGTTTGGGAATTGCGCGGCCCAATATGAGTTTTGACCTGCCAGCCCACAACCCCCAACCCCAGCAAACAACCCAGTTTGCTGGCCGCTTTAAACCAGAGAGGATAGTTGTGTTGGCCTGCTAGCAGGATAAACACCAGCAGCCCAGCGGCTAGCAGCCACACCAACAGGGCCAAGAGCCGCTCGCCTTGAGGGGATAGTTGCAGCCGAGCGCCGGCGTAGAACGCGGCAACACTGATGATCATCCCGAGGGCTAAACCAGCGCTGGTGTCGCTGGGGAAGTGGGCGCCCAGCATGCTGCGGGAGGCGGCCACCAGTAGGGCGAAGATGAGGGCGGGCCACTGGGCGCGCCTGCCCCAGAGGGCAACCAAGGCCACCGATATTAGGCTTGCGGTGGCGCTGTGGCCGGAGGGGAATGAGTAGCTATCGATGTTTAAATCTGGCCCGGCGCTAAATACATAGGCGGCCAGTTGCGGGTCGAAACAGGGCCGCAGTACCTCAAAGTAGTGTTTAAATTCCCGCACGCCAAGGTGAATGAATAGGGCGGCAACTAGCGCGGCTGCCAACCAGCGCGGCTGTTTGGCCAGCAGAATTACCAGCAGCGGCGCCGTCCAGCCGTGGTCGGCTAGGTGGGTGATCAGCTCTGCTGCCAGGGGCATGTGGCGGCCCAGGTTATTCAGCCAGTAGAACAGGCCTATATCCCAGTTGCGTAGGCTCAACAGCAGCGCGGCGGCAGCCAGTAAGCCGCCCAGCAGCAGAAGCAGGTGCCGCGGGCGAAGCCGTTCGTCCCGCTTAGTCAGGTTGCACCGCCGGATAGGGCCAGAAAATTTGCTGGATGCTCAGGCTCACACCCTTACCCGCCGGGCCGCTGATGGCCTGTTGTGTGCCGTTCACTAATAGGCTGCCACTGGCAAGCAGGCTCTGTGCCTTTTGAATCTGCTCGGGGCTAAAGCCCTCGCCAAAATCCAGGTTGTGCAGTTCTTGGCTGAGGCTGCTGTTGATGAGATGGCCCTGAAAAGACGGGCAGGGCGCCACGGCGCAGACAATACCGGTGGATGCAACGCTGTAATACAGGCCATTGGCGGCGCTGCTGCTGGCGGCCGCAAACCCATCGCGCACTTGCAGGGCGCCGTATTGGTAGAGGGCGGCGTTGGTGCTGGCGGGGCTTGGGTCTAATAAGCGGCCCGCCACCAGCACTGCACGGTCAGCGGCGAGGCTGTTAAAGCGGCTGATCTGCTCCGGCGTCCAGCCTGCACAGCCGAAGTCTAGGTTCGCCACGTACTCAGGGGCCGGTTTGGTGAGGGGTGCGGCGGTTGCTAATAGGGATTCGGTAAGCACCCCTTGGCTGCTGGCATTCACCGGGGTTACCCACCAGCCGCCGCAGGCGGGGGCGGCGCAGCGGCGCAGGTCCCGCTGCAGGCTGTACACCGGGTAGTCCTTGCTGGCGGCGGGCGCCGCATGGGCACTGGGCAGTAGCGTGAGATGTGCCAATACCAGCAGCGCACTTAGCAGGCTGCCCAGCCAGATTGCAGGGTGTGAAATACGCGTCATAAAGCCCTCTCGTGTATGAATGCCAGCGCCCAGGTTAGCGCAAGGCCCGCAGGTTGTTGGCCGGGTAGGTCACAAATTGCGCCCCTGTTGCTTAGGGCAGGCGCACCTGCCGCCCCTCTTGAGTGGTGCTCACCTGGGTGCGGCCATCCTCGCCTCTATAGGTAATGGTGAGGTATTTGGTGCGGCCCGGCGCTGGGTCGCGGCCCGCAAGGTAATTGTTGGCGGTAAAGTCCAAGCGCCCATCGCGAATCTCCCGCCGCACCTGCTGGGTGACATCAATGGTGCGATTGCCTTCGCCGTAGCGGGCGGAGATAACGGCCAAGCCGCCCGCATAGCGATCCTTATGCCTGCCGCGACCGCGCTCATCCTCGCCCCAGCCGCCTTTCCAGCCTCCGCGCCCCCAATTGCCGCCGCCCCAGTCGGCAAACTGATTGCCGTCCACTTCGCTGTTTTCTCTAAATTCAAAGGTGCGGTTGTCGCCATTGGGGCCGCGGGTGTAAACCCGCAGCGTTTTGATGCGGCCTGGGTCTGGGTCTATGCCAAAGGTGTTATTGCCCATGCGGAAGGTGCGATTTTGCCGGGCCAATTCCCGCAGCCGCCCGGTTACATCCACATTGCGCTCGAAGGTGCCGTAGCTGGCTTGCAAAATCACATACTCGCCGCCGCGATTGCGCTCCTGGCCGCGCTGCTCGCCATCCCAGCCGCCGCGCCAACCCTGCTGGCCCCAGTTGCCGTTGCTCCAGCCGGTAAATTGTGCGCCGTCAATGTATTTACCCTCTTTGTATTCAAAGGTGCGCACCTGGCCGTTGGGGTCGCGGGCAAAAATCCGCAGCATTTTTGTGCGGCCTGGGTCTGGGTCATAGCCAAATAGGGAGTTAGTAATTTTGACCGTGCGATTTTGGCTGGCGAGATTTTTTAATTGATCGGTCACTTCCATATTGTGTGCATCGGTGCCGTAACTGGCGCTGAGAATTTGATACTCCTCGGCGCACACAGCAACACTGGTGAGAACGCCAAGGAAAACACTGAGGCTTAAAATGAGGGGCCGCAAGAACATGGTAAAGACTCCGAAATTAGGCGAGGGGCCATGGGCTAAAAAAATGTGTGCATTTAATTGTGCCATTAACCGCGCTGTGCGTGGCATTCCTATCGACGGCGTTTATCCTGTATCGCTGTGTAGCTTTTAAACATCTCAATTCTAGGCGCTGCTAAGCCAATGTCATTAACTTGAGGAGGAGCCTGTAGTGGCAATGTCATTAAGTTGCCGGAAAATCCTTTTCTGGCGTAGGTTGGAAGAGCGCAGCGACTTCCGACATGAAAATTAAAGCATCACACAAAATGTGTAATGCGGGGCATTTTATTATTGCGCATTTAATTGCTGAATTTGCACCGGCGTGAGCGGGTCAAAATGGCTGCCCCAGGGTTGGTAGAGGGTAAATTTTTTGCCATTTTTACCGCTCTCCGGGTTGGCGTTCCAGGGCACTAAATACAGCATCATAGGGGATTCATCGCCGGTGCTGGCGCCTGCCGGGTTGGGCTCTGGCAGGTTGGCGGGGGCCTCAGCGGCCCAGGTCAACTCACCGGTTGCGCCAAGGGCGAGGCTGGCCCATAACAGCACACGGCTGGCAATTTTTTGGGCGGATAAATAAGTCATGGTTAACGCTTCGCTTTGCGTTTAATTTCATTAATCCAATCACTCGCCGCTTTATCTTCCGGGCGGGCTTTGGCGTAGGCTTCGTAATAGGGCAGCGCTTTCAGCGGATCCTGCCAGTAAATATCGTATAGCAGCGCTAAATTGTACTGGGCTTCGGCAGGCGCCGAAGGGCTATTAACGGCACTTAAATAATATTGCTCGGCCTGATTAATTTGGCCGGAATGCTCTGCCACTACGCCCAATAAATTTAATGCCTGGGGGGATTGCTGGGCATTGGCTAGGCGCTTTAACCACTCCCCAGCCGCCTGCCACTGTTGTAATTGGCATTCAACTGCGGCGAGGTTAATCAATACACCGGGAAATTGCGGATTGGTTTTGGCCAGGTTTTGCAGGGTATTTTTTGCTTCGGGCCATTTTTGTTGCTTAATTAATTGTTGGCTTGCCTGCCAGGCCCCTTGGTCTTCTGCCCGCAGGGCGGCGGCAGGTTTAGTTTGTGCGCTGGGTTCTTTTTGCGATTGCCCCGCACAGGCACCCAGCAATAAGGTAATTAAAAGCCAAAGGGCTATATGGCTGCTGCGGATTAATTTATTCATAAAAACTCACCTTAGCTGTGCGGCCATAGCGGGCGGGCGTTAAGCGTTTTAAAGCTGCGAGGCTCTTGTGTAGCCAGGGGTTATCGGCGGTTTTTAAGCGGGCCAAATTAATTTGGTGAAATTCAATGGCCTTGTCTTCAAACGGGAAGGCCTGATCCTCTAATAAAATATTGTATTGCTCTAAATCATCACCTTTTAAATTGCGCGGCCGCTCAGAGGCTAGCAGGGCTTTGGCAAACTCCTCATAAATACTCGCCACCTGAAAGCTCGCCTCCGCCAAAATATCCAATTGATTATTGGCGCCAGCTTGAGTGTATAAGGTGACACAATTTTGCAGGGCCTGTTTTTTTAACGCCAGGTTTTGCGCCAAGGGCTCCACTAAACGCACGCGCTGAAATTGTGTGTATTGTTCATTGGCTTTTTGCAATTGCGCCCAGGCATTAATGTAGGCGGTGCGCTCGGTTTTATCGGAAAACGCCGCTTGGTTGGCGGCCAATTGAATTTTATCCAAACTCACTTGGCGGGCCTTGGCATCGCCGCTGTTTAATTGGGCGAGTTTATAAAGCGCTTCCATATATTGCCCAAAGGGTTTGGGGTAATTATCCACATATTGGCTTAATGCCCGCACGGCGGCGAGTTTATCGTTTTGTTGTTCGTATAAAGTGGCCGCTTGCCAAAGCGCGGCGGCTTTTACGCTGGTATCTTTTTCGTTTTTCGCCAGGGCCTCTAAACTTTCCGCCGCTTTACCCTGGTTATTGGCTTTTAAATAACTGCTGGATAACAAACGGTTTACATCGGCCATTAATTCATGGCGGGGAAAGCGCTGGGCAAATTCCTGCCCGAAGCCCGCCGCCTGGGCCCATTGGCCCTGTTCGGCGCTGAGGCTGGCCGCTTGGTACAGGCCTTTAGCAGCTAAATCGTGTTGCGGTAAAAGGGTTGCGATGCGGGCGTAGTGGCGGGCGGCTTCGGTAGTGTTATTAGCGCTTTTGGCTTCCTCGGCTTGTTTTAACACAATATTCGCCAAACTATCGGCCAGCGCGGTATTTTCCGCGCTGCTCAGTTTGCTGGAATAGGCCGCTAAAATAGCTGTTTCCGCATCGTTAAAGCGTTTTAAATCCGCCAGTGCCAAGGCTTTAAAGGCAGCGGCTTTTTGCTGGTCGGCAAGGGGGCTGCCCGGCGGTAAACTCGCCAATAAATCCACCACCTGCTGGCTGTTTTTTTCTTGAATGTTTACATCGGCTGCGCGCAGTAATAATTCCATGCTGTGTTTATCCTGCGGATACATCTGCGCATAAATTTTACTGTGGCGGGCCATTTTCGCAGCGAGGGTTTGACGGGTGGGGCCGCTGGATTTTTGAATCAGTTGATCGTTGGTGACTATGGCGGCGTAGGCGGCGTCTTTATCTAAAATAATATCGCCATCAAAGGCGGATTTTTCATAATAGCCGAGGGCTTTTTCATTATCCTTATTGGCTGATAACAACAGCGCGTATTGTTTGTACATTTTGTCCTGTTGGGCAAAGGCGGCAAAATGTTTTAAATACCGCTCGCTCCAAATATTCGCGTGGCTTAATTGCTGGGCGCTGGCGCCGCTTAAACCCTGGCCTGCGGCGGTGAGCATGTTTTTGCGCAGGCCGGTGAGCACGGTGTTTTTATCCACATTGGGGTTTTGCTGCCAAAAGGCAGCATCAGGCTGATACTGGTTGTAAAGCGTGGTGAGGGTATCGTCAAAACTCGCCCATTGGTTTAACTGCGCGTACAACTGCAATTGATACAAATAGGCCAGGGGCAGGCGCGGCGATTGTGGGTAGCGCTGAATAAATACCTGCATGGCGGCGAGGGCTTGGGTAGTGGAAACCTTGCGTTTTACCTCGGCCAATTGTTCAAAAAATTCATAACTCCAGACAAAATCATCACCCAATAAAGTGGGCAGGCTCTGTTCGGGCAAACGCGCTGCGGCAAGGCTTGCGGCGCGCAACAATTCGTTAATCAGGGCTTTTTTACTTTCGGTGAGTTCTTTTAAATCGCTGTAGGTCTGCTGGCGCAGGGCCGCTAAAAAATCATCCGCCGCATCGTTAAAAATATTTTGTTTAAAGCGCGCCCAGCCGCGTTTGTATAAAGCGCGCTCGGCAAATAAACCATTATTGGGTGCTAGCAGGGCTTCGCTATAGCCGCTTTCAGCCGTTAAATATTCACCGCGCTTAAAGGCGTCTTCGGCGATGCGAAAATGCGCCTCGGCAATAAACGGCGATTTAGGGTAATCCTGAATTATGGTTTTTAAACTCTGCACGCTCTCAGCCGGGCGGCCCAGTTGTTCATAGACCTGGGCCAGCTGATATAACACGCGGTCTTTATTGGTGGAGTTAGGGTAATCGCGCAGGCTTTGCTGCAATAAATTGTTGGCGCGGTTTAAGGCCTCCGGGCTTAATTGGGGGTTTTCGCTGTCTAAATTGGCGTTGTCAATTTCTAAGGCTGCTAAGCGGCCTAGGGCATCCTCGCGCAGTTTATCGTTTTTGGGCGCCTTTTCGATGTATTGATAATAAGACTGCACAATTTGGCTACGGGTTTGCTCCGAGGCGGTTTGTTGCTCGGTTTTTTGCGGCGTGCGGCTAAAATCCACATCGGCGATGGTGGGTTTATGGCTGGTGCCCGCACAGCCGCACACTAGGCTTAAACCCAGGCATAGGGGCCAGGGCAAAAATTTAGGATTTTTTATCATAGGTATTGGCAAGTCCGTAGCGACAATTGCTTAAATAAGCGTTTAAGGCTTGATTATTCTCTTCCAAACTTTGGCTTAAGGCCTCGGTTAATTCCCGCTCTAATTGGCTTTGCAGGCTCGCAAGCCCGGCTGCAAAGGCCGCTGGCGCAGTAGGCTGCCAGCGCCAAAATTCTAGTTGGCGCTCGAATAATTTTGCCGCGCGGCCTGAGCGCACAGGTAAGTTTTGCCAGGCGTTTTTTAGATTATTCAACGCTTGCGGGTTGTTAAGGCTTAAGGAGAGATTTTTAACTTCGGCCAGGTGCAACAATTGGGTTTCATACCAACTGATGGCGCTTTTATACAGGGCTATGGCCTCGGCGTTGGCATTGCGGTTTTGCGCCGTTATGGCCGCGAGAAAATAACCGTCTAGGGTGGAAATATCGGCGGGGGGGG
>DAOQGS010000117.1:0-8451 GCA_035338675.1 Cellvibrionaceae bacterium | reverse complement strand
CGGCAAACATGTGAAGGCGAATGCGCCTGCCGGTCATGGAATAATCCCGGTGGGCCACTGCGTTGACTATGGCTTCAAAAACGGCGCCCACATCATATTGGGGTATATCCACGCGACCAGTTGTTTTGATAGCAGCGGTGCGCATATTGCGTTTAACAAAATCCAGGGCGCCGTTAATTTGCTGGTCTAATGGCCCGGTGTAATCCTGGGCATCCAGTTGGTCATTGGCGTCCCGCGCGGTGCCGCTGTAAAACACGCATTGAATATAGGCATTGGATAAAAACTGGGTAGGCTCGGCGGTTAAAAGTAAAACGCCGCACACCGAAAGGCCCAGTTCATCATCCTCTTGGGCCGTTAGGTGCAGTTTTTTGAATAAACTATTTTCAACAACTGCGGGTTTTAAAAAGCGTTGTTTGAGGCTTTTATCTATATCCTCAAGAGAGGTGCCCGGCACTAGTGTTTCATCAAAGCGAATTAAACGGGATTGTGAGCGCTGCTGGAACAGGCGGGCTAATACCTCTGGCTTCATTTCCTGTTTGGTGGAGCCGATGCGCTGATAATAACGGCCCGCGCTTTGGTGCACAGCAATACTGCGGGGGATTTCCACGTAGACAACAGTTTTTAAATCCCCTTGCTGATTGGGTAGCTGCACCAGGCGGGTGTGCAGTTTTACCGGCGGGTTAATATTCTGCTGGCTGATGTTAACAATCCATTCTTCGGCCAAGGCAACTTTTGTGTCCTCAATGCCAATTAAATGGCGGGTTTTATCTTCCACGCCCAACACAATACAGCCGCCCTGGCCATTGGCAAAAGCGGCTATTTCGTGGGCCATTTTGTCTTTGTTGGGCTCTTTGAGGGTATTGCCCTCAAACACAATGGCTTTAAATTCAATACTGGAATCCTCACCTAGGCGCAGGTGGAACATCAGTTGTTTTGCCAGTTTTTCCAGTTCCAAGGCGTGCCTCGATCTTTGGTATTAATTATTCAAAACCCAGCGGGCGGTAAAAATAGTGAGCGCCTCGCAGGTTAAATGCAGTTTTTCACTCACTTCGTCCAGCAGGCGGTCCTCTTCTGCTTCTATATCTTTTTTGGCTAGGTGATATTCGCTAAAGGCGTCATCGCGCTTTTGCTCCAAAATACGCAAGGCTCGCTTAGCATCGATTTTGTCTTTTGTGGTGGCCAAAAGCCGGGCTTCTTTTTTAAATTGGCGTATTTCATCGTCTAATTCTTTCACCCGCTGCTGCAGTCCATCGCGGCGATCTTGCGCCCAGCGCTCAAGTTTTTCTGTTTCCTGTTCTAGGTAGGTATCAAGCTCTTGTTCCTTTATGAGGGTTTGCCCCGCAATAAGCGAATCGATCTGTTGCTGTAATACAGAGGCATCTATGGGGTCAGGCAGCGGCGTACCGGTGGCGGGAATACACAGTAAGTGAGTAGCATGATCTTGGCTCAGCGTTTCGCCTTGATCAGTATTGGCAACCACCAATACTTGTGTAGCATGGCTATTGCCTTTATTAAATGAAAACCTGAGCCTTAGCGCTGCAATAACCCCAGACTTGCCAATATAGGGTTTTAAAGCCGCGTATTGGCCGCGCAACTGCGAATAATTAAAATGTAAAATTGCCGGGGGCAAATACCTGCCCTGGGCTTTTTTTACCAGCTCCCATGCAAGAAGGTGTTCAACGGCATGCAGGCGAAAAAACTCGGAGCCGTTTAATTCCGCCAGGTTCCACCGCAGGTCATAACGCTTATCTTTATAATAAAAATGGGTATCCTCAAAGCGCGCTTCGGGCAATTCTGCTTTTGCCAAGTCCAATAAACCTTGCTCATAATCCTGTAAAAATATTTGGCTCTCATCGCGGATATTTTTAAGATTGGCCACCACATCGCGATCAAAATTAGCTAGCAGAGTCTCCCGTGCGCTAGCCTCGCGCACCGAAAGAGTCGGGCTTAGATCTTCTTGTAGCTTGTCAAAAGCTGTTTGGATATCGTCTGCGGATTCACATTTTTGGTAAATCTCATAGATACGCTTTTCTATATCAATATCGCTGGAAATAGCACCCAAAACTTCATCAGAGGCGCCAAATACACCTTCAAATAATTTAAGTTTCTCATGCAGCAGATTAAACACTCGCTCATCAGCAGGGTTTTTGCGGTTGACAAAATTAACTATAACTACGTCATTTTTCTGGCCGTAACGGTGTACGCGGCCGATGCGCTGTTCTACCTTTTGTGGGTTCCAGGGAAGGTCATAGTTTATTAATAGTGAACAAAACTGAAGGTTAATACCCTCACCGCCCGCCTCAGTGGAAATTAAAATATCCGCCCCTGTGCTTTTAAATTTTTCCACCAAGGCCGCCTTCATATCAGCAGGTTTTGAACCGCTTATTCGTGCAGTGCCCTGATGCCGCTTTTTCCATTCGTTATAGATACTTTGCGACTGGGTATCGGCATTGGTGCCATTTAATAGCACGATACGATCGGCGTAACCATTTTTGCTTAGAAGCGTGTACAGATATTGCTGGGTACGGCAAGATTCAGTAAAAACTACCGCTTTGCGCTGCCCGCCGAGGGACTCGGTTGCCGCCATGGCTTTTTCAAGTACGTCAATCAGCGCCTGGCCCTTTGCGTTGTCATCTATTTTACTTGCCAAATACTCACAGTGATGAAGCAAGTCAAACTCTTGTTTGTATTTAGCGTTCGAGGGGCGTTTAGGCGCATCAATTAAATCGGCAGGCTCTGCCTCATCCTGATCCAATTCTTCGTCGGTATCCGCTGCGCCCAAATTAATATCTAACCAATCGTCTTTGGCATCAAGATCATTTATAGCCTCGTCATCAATGGCTTGATCCCCGGCCAATCGAGCCAGCATGTTTTTTAATGTTTCGGCTACAGCAAACGATGAGGACGCCAAAATTTTGCGTAATCCAATGCTGACCAGGTGTTTGGCCTTCGGGTCAATTGTCTGATGGTATGGCAGGCGCAAATACTCTGATAGTTGGGTGTATAGCTCCCACTCCTCAGCCGTGGGGGTAAAATCCTGAGTTATTGCATAACGATTGGTAAACATGATGCCCCCCTCCTCTTGCACCTGGCGGCGCAAGGTGCGATGGCATAAAGGGGTAATGCGTTTTTTTAGATCCTGCAAAACGTCTTTGTTTTTCTGGCGATTTACATACAGGGCTCGAAAGGATTTTTCATCACCAAAAAAATGCGGATCAATCACTTGGCTTAGGCCATATAACTCAATTAAATTATTTTGCATGGGGGTTGCGGATAACAATACGCGGCTTGCCGCTCCCCTTGTCGCCTCCACTATGGCTTTGGCGCGTTTGCTGCCTTGTTTTTGATAGACGTTGCGCAGTTTATGAGCTTCATCGAAGACCACCAAATCCCAGCTAATTAACAGTGCCTTATCCTTTTGCTGTGCTAGGTATTCATAGGAGCAAATAATAATTTTTTCGCTTTGGAAGAAAGGATTGGTACAGCCGTCTTTTTTTAGGGCTTGGGCCACTTTGCTGTCAATGATGGTGGAAGGCAATTCAAATTTATCCTGTAATTCCTGCTCCCATTGCTTACGTAGGGATGCTGGCACCACCAGCAGAATATTGCGTTTGTGTTCGGCCCATTTTTGCGCCATCACCAAACTGGCTTCTATGGTTTTACCCAAGCCGACTTCATCAGCCAATAACACTCCCTTCTCAAGGGGGGATTTAAGCGCAAACCAAGCCGCCTCCACTTGGTGGGGGTTCATATCCACACGGGCGGACGCCATGACACGCGAAACTTGGTTTTTAATCTTGTCTGTTTGGGTTAGCCAGTAAGCAAAATAGGCGCTTTGATGAGGTGTGAACACGGTTAGATGGCTCCTTTGGTGGGGGCTTCAGCAGCGAGCCAACGATCTATGCTGGCCTTGGCAAACCGCCACTGTTTGCCGACCTTCTGCCCTGGCACCTTGCCGTCTTGAACAAGCTTATAAAGGGTGGACTTGGGCACCTTTAGGTAGCTTGCCAGCTCGTCCAGGGTCATCACGCTGTTTTTCTGGGATTCAATCATGGTTATTACTGGATTTTGGCGGTTTTTGGCAGTTTACCTCCATTGCATAAAAGTATAAATGCTCGACATAGCAATCATCAGATGTGTGCTTGCTCACCCCCTGGGTATCGCGAGCCTGGGCGGCTCAGGCGCGCGTGCAATGTATTGCGGACGATTACTCAAATTCCTGCAAAACCGTGTTTAAAAAACGATACCCCAAAGCAGTGGTGCGATAGAAATCATCATCCGCTTCCAGCAACCCCTGTTTAATTAATTTATCCACCATCGGCGTTAACACCTTATCTGGCAAGCCGCAGCGCTCAATCCAAAACTGGCGGGGGATGCCTGCACGCAGGCGCAGGCCGTTCATCATAAATTCGAAGGGTTTTTGTTCGTCTGCAACAATATTGACGCTGGCATCAAACTGCGTAGCGGCTAAATAATCCTTAGGCAAGCGCGTTTTGGCGTAGCGCTCTAAACGGTCCGGCCAGGTGATTTTGCCGTGGGCGCCAGCGCCTAAAGCTAAATAATCGCCAAACTGCCAATAATTAATATTGTGGGCCGCTTCTTTTTTAGGCTTGGCAAAGGCGGAAACTTCGTATTGCGCGTAACCTGCCGCTGCCAATACGTCTTCCCCCATAGCCTGAATATCCGCCAATAAATCATCCTCTGGTAATACCGGCGGGCGGTTGTAAAAAATAGTGTTGGGTTCGATGGTTAATTGGTACCAGGAAATATGCTGCGGGGCGAGCGCAATGGCGGCGGTTAAATCGGCGCGCGCCTCGTCAAGGGTCTGCCCCGGCAGGC
The DNA here is from genome assembly GCA_035338675.1 of Cellvibrionaceae bacterium. Lineage (GTDB taxonomy): Bacteria > Pseudomonadota > Gammaproteobacteria > Pseudomonadales > Cellvibrionaceae > CAMCXE01. Next base: position 3,612 of record DAOQGS010000117.1, on the reverse strand, counting down.
CGTGCATTAAATCCAAATTAATATTATCGATGCCCGCCGCGCGGATTTTAGCTACCGCTTGGGGCACTTCTGCCGCCGAATGAATGCGGCCTAATTGCTGTAAATGCCTGTCGTTAAAACTCTGCACGCCCAAGGAAATTCGATTCACACCGACTTGAGCAAGCAAAGTAAAATTGCATAATTCTGCGGTGCCGGGGTTGGCTTCCAGGGTAATTTCGATATCGGGGGAAAATTCCAGCTGCTTTTGCAACTGGGTTAATAACGCATTAAAAAACTGCGCCGAGAGCAAACTCGGCGTGCCGCCGCCAAAAAATATACTCTCCAACCTGCGCCCCTGGGCGCGTTTAATCTCGCCCGGCAAATCCTGCAATAAAGCCGCTAAATAGTCTGCCTCCGGCAGGGCGCCCTGGGCGGCGTGGGAATTAAAATCGCAATAGGGGCATTTTTTAACACACCAAGGAATATGCACATACAAACTTAAAGGCGGTAACACGCAATAACCCTAGGATAGAGCAGCTAATAATGCGGCCATAGCTTTACCGCGATGACTAATAGCATTTTTTTGCGCTTGGGGTAATTGCGCGCTGGTGCAGTTTAATTCCGGCAACCAAAATAATGGATCATAGCCAAAACCGCCTTCCCCTTGGGGCGCCGTTAAAATCCGCCCCTCCCAACTGGCGCTGCAAATTAACGGCATAGGGTCGCTGCTGTGGCGCATATACACCAGCACACATTGGTAGCGGGCGGTGCGCAAATGCTCGGGCACACCGGCTAGTTGTGCTAATAAATGGGCGTTGTTATCGGCATCCGTGGCGTTAATGCCGGCAAAACGCGCCGAATAAATTCCCGGCGCACCATTTAAGGCATCCACTTCAATACCCGAATCATCCGCCAGGGCAGCAAGGCCTGTGGCAGCGGCGGCGTAGCGCGCTTTTAAAATAGCATTCTCCACAAAACTTAAGCCGGTTTCCTCCACGGAGGGTAAATTAAACTGACTTTGCGGCAGAACAGTAAAACCCACTGCCGCCAATAACTGCTGAAATTCAGCTACCTTGCCAGCATTATTGCTGGCCAATACTACATTGCGCACAGGCACACCTATAAAAATAGTGTTACGGATTAACAAATAACTCTTGGGTAAATTTTACTTTTTCCAAGCGGCCATCCGGCAGGTTTACATCCAATAAAAAATGAAACACTTCCCGCTCGGTGGTGCGCAGGGTAGCCAAATAATAAACGGCGTCGGTTTCTTTTATCTCCCGGAAGGTTAAAGGCTTGGATTGCTGGAGCAGATTTTTCGCCACACCCTTAAGGCCTACCGGCACCGCTCGTTTGGTTTGGGTATCCAATACCGTGATGTTAATTAACACTTCATCGGCCTTGCGTTTAAGGTTATAGGCGTTGGCCATTTCAGCGGGCAACAAGGTGCTATTGATGGCGGAATAAAGCAATTGATATTGGCCTAAGGCAACCTCCCCTTGAGGGAGCGCCTGCACAGACAGGGCTGTGCCTAGCAGCCACAAGCCGCACAGAGCGCCCAGCAGGCGTTTATAAACTGTAAAGCCAGCTATACAACCCGTCACACCGCGTAAGCGCACCATAAATCCCCCGAGCAAAAAGCTCATCATAACAGCAACCCCGGCATGCGCCAAAATACTAACGCACCCTGCGTGCACAGGCTTAAGCACACTAAAAACTGTCAAAAACCATTCTGCAAATAGCCGCATAAAAAAATCACGCAAAGACTTATTTAGTCTATCTGCACGAATAAATGCGGCGTTTTAGGCGCTTGGGCTAGAGTGGATATTATCAAGCCATAATAGGAACCTAATAAGGAGTAAGCATGCGCCATTTAGCACCCTTAACCGCAAGCCTAATTGCCCTGCCAGCCTTAGCACAGGGGCTCGCCTCTGGCCCCACACTGACCACCGGCCAAACGTCCGATCATCACAGTGTATACGCAGGCGCACTCAACCCCGCTTTAGGGGAATTAATGGTAAATGAGGGCGAACAATTTCGCTTAGGTTTTACGCCGAGTATCAGCACCATTACCGAAGTGGGCCAGGTGGATAATTTTGTTGATGACCTGGATGATTTAATCGATTTAATCGACGACCCCAGTTTAAATAAAGACCCAGTACAAACCGTTCTGGACCGTTTTAATAATATTCTCGTTAAAATGGGCGATGAAGGCTATGTGAAAAACAGCGCCGAACTGCACCTCCCCCTGCTGCCGGTGTATTGGAAAATGCCTCTGTGGGACGGCACCTTAATGGCGGATATTAGCCTTAACACGCAAGTGCTGGCCCGCGTGCTCGATGCGCCACTCAGTTATGATGAACAAAATAAATCCTTTAGTACCGCAACGGCCGCTTATTTAAAAGGCGCCACCCAAACAGCTTTTGCATTAGGCTACGCACGCGGCTGGTTTGATACAGCGGAGCAAAAAACCTATGGCGGCCAATTATACGCCGGGGCAAAATTATCGGTTTATGCCATCGAATTAAGTAAACAGGTATTTTTGTTGCAGAAACTCGATGGCAAAGATATTGGCGATGTTATTCGCGATGAATACGACAATAACAGCCAGTCCACCACTGCTGCCGGGCTTGATCTAGGTGTTATTTGGGCCAGTGAACGCTATAGGCTCGGCGCCACTTTATACAATTTAAATCAACCCTCGTTTGACTACGGCCCCATTGGCGAAAATTGCCAAACCCGTGCGGAAAATTCCGTGGCGCGCGCCAATTGTGAAGCAGCCGCCGACTTTGCCCAAGTGCGCGGCGAGATTAAAGCCCTCGAAAGCCATAAAAAATCCGCTTATCTTGCCGTGGATGGCACCTATTACTGGCAGAGCAATGCCTGGGTTTCCGCCGCCTTAGATCTCGCCTCCTATGATGATTTTGTCGGCACGCAAAATCAGTGGCTAAATATTTCCGGCACCTATTCACCCAGCACCCATTGGCTGCCTACCGTGCGCAGCGGATTACAGAAAAATCTCGCCGGTAGCAAACTCACCCAATTAGCGCTGGGCTTGGAATTTAAGGGCGTAAGCCTAGATGTGTCTTGGGCACTCGATAGCACGGCCATTGATGGCAGCGACCTGCCGCGCAGCTTTGGTTTTTCCTTGGCCATTGCCGAACAATTTTAATCGCTAGTAAGTGGGCATCTGCGGAAATTCTTTTTTCGTAACGCTAAGGCGCGAAAAGTGGATTTGCGCAGGTGCCCAAGTGTTTTCATCAACGTATAAGTGGTATATATGCGCACAATATTTTCATGCTCCGCTCACCTACATACACAGGGTTTTAAATTAACCGTTTTAGCATTAAGCCTTGCCCTACTCACCAACTGCGGCGGCACGGATCAAGACCGCGGCAGCGCAGCGGTGAATAATTCTGCCGGGAGCGAAACTACGCTTAAAGGCCTTGCGATAGACGGGCATTTAGCCCGCGCCAAAGTGTACATCGACAGCGACAATAACGGCGTGCGCGATGCCTGGGAGCCTTTTGCGTTTACCGATAACGAAGGTTATTTTAGTTACAATCCCAATAGCCAAAAAAATTATTGCGCGAGTAATGCAACGGCGGAAGAAAGCCAATATTGTTTAAAACC
>DAOQGS010000116.1:0-8463 GCA_035338675.1 Cellvibrionaceae bacterium | reverse complement strand
GTGGCAGGCTTGCCTGCCGGGGTGGTTGCGGTAGAGAACCCTGTTGTATTTCAGGGAGGGCAAGGAGATCTTTTACCCACAAGTACCTCGTGCTGCGAATAAAAAACAGCGCAGCGATCTACCACCCCACCCCTTCGGGGCACCCCTCCAGAGGAGGGGAATTTAAGGCTCTGCCCGTGGTGAAATAGGCCGCCAACTCTTAACTTAATTAAATTACCATCCTTAGCCTAGGCGAAACCCCAAGCAGGGCTGTACAGATTCATCCCTTAGTGCCGCCCTGTATGCCTTTCTTATATCGCACTTTCCGGTACTGCACTTTCCTATACCTCACTTTGTTGCGCCGCAAACGCAATTCTCAGGCCAATTTATACGCAGCGCCCAGGCCCTCAGCTGGCCTTTAGCCGACGAACGGCGCCTAATTCCTTCTGAAAGCGGACAAAAAACAACCACTTCACATTTTTCCCCCGCCCGCTGCTGGGTTTGGTTCTAACCCTGGCGTATTGGTGATTTTTTAATCTAAAAAACACCCCATAAACCTACCAGCGGATGCTGAAAAAGGACGAGTGAAGCCCTCCTAATACCCTCGGCTTGGCCCATGATTGCGGCGAAAATGATACCTAAGTACCATAAATTTCGTCAGCTGCTAAATTCTAAAGTATTGGTTTTTGAGCCAAAAACGGTTTTAGCCGCAAAAGGTGGTGTGGGCGTTGTCCTCTTGCCTGCGCCTTGGTCATTGTTTAACTGTTGAAAGATGTACCCACGCACATGCGCCTACCCAGATGTACCCTGCGCCGCCAGGCGGGATTTAGCCTGATTGAATTGATGGTGGCCCTAGCCATAGTCGGCATCCTGGCCGTAGTGGCGGTGCCCAGTTACTCCAAATTTATTCGCAAAGGCGAGGCGGATACCGCCTGGGGCGACCTGCAGGCTCTAAGCCTCGCCCTTGAGGGGCGCTTTCGCCGCACCCTCAGTTACCCGGCCACCCCCGCCACCAATGACACCGCGGCGGTTAAAGCCTTAGTTGCCAGCTGGGGGCCTGCGAGCAAAGACGTGGCTTTTGGCTTTCAATACCAATTGGTGGATAACGCGGCCGGTAAATACCGGGTGAGCAGCCTGGGCCAGAGCACGGGAAACTTTAGGAACTGCACCCTGATTCTGGAGGTGATCCGAGGCACGGCCACCCGTTATTGCAACGACCCGGCCGCCTGCCAAATTACCTGTGATCGAGCGCCCTGAGCCATGGCCGTAGTGACAATCAAAATGCGCCCGGGCGGCTTCACCCTGATTGAACTGCTGGTGGTGTTAGCTGTGGTGGCCTTTTTAGCCTTTGCGACTGTGCCGCTGGCCTCCGGTTGGATTCGCAACGCCCAGTTGGAGCGCGACTTCGCCGGTGTGCAGCGCGCCCTGGGTACCGCTAAGGCCCTGGCCATGCGCAATGCGCAGGGCGTCGGCGCAGCGGGCTTTACCCCCACCGCTGTACTGTGCCGTTTGAATACCAGCCTGGTGATTTACCAGTTGGATCAACCCAACAAAAACGACCCGGCCAGTTGCAGCCGCGTTGCCGCCAGCGACAAGCCCGTCCACAGCCTCGGTCAGGATGTGAGCATCACCTTCGGCGCTAACAACCAAACATTTTGCGGTGCGCAGTTTGACGCACGGGGCAGCGTGCGCCTGTGCCAGGGGGCCAACTGCGCCACCTGTGACCTCAGCTTCGACCCTCGCTTGGACAGCGGGGCGATCAAAGTGGCGGTGGCGGGGGCGGATGCCACCACCGACGCCAGCAAAGACCAAACCCAACTCATACGAGCGTTCTAACTATGTACACCCTCAAGCGGCAAAACGGCGACTTTTTAATTGAAGCCATGGTGGGCACTATGATTACGGCTTTGGTGAGCCTGGGCATGCTGGCCATCAGCTCCCGCGTGATGCTCACCCAGGGGGAAATGAGCCGCCAGGAGGCGATTGTCACTACTCTGCGGGAGCAGCTGCACAACCATAACCCCAACGTCGCCGCGTCTAACCAGTGCGCGCTGACCGATGACAAGCGCAAATTCACTCTGCCGGATAAAACGGCGCTCACCTACAGCGTCAATTGCCCGGCCCGCAGTGTGCAGTACAGCATCGGCGGCCAAACCTATACTCTGAGCCTGCCCATGGCGGACATGACCGTCACCAACGGCAGCACCAATGCTACCTACACTCTTGGGGCGGGCTAAGCATGGGCAGGAGGCGACAGACCGGCGCCACCCTGATCAGCTTGCTGGTCGGCATGGTGGTATCCATGTTGGCCATATTGGCCAGTCTGTCCATGTTCCACGACTTGGTGACCACCAGCGCCGAGGCGAAAACCGATGCCCGCCAGGAGGGGGACTTGAGCCTGGCGGTACTGCGGTTGGATACGGAATTACAGGCGGCGGGGTTCAACATGGGGCGCTCCCCCGGCGAGGGCCGCAACCTCGACTTTGTCACGGCCGCCTCGGCCGACGGCTCCCGCCACGACGTGGCTTGGCGCTTTAACGACGGCGCTCAGATGATCTGCCGCCGGGCCACCTCCAGCACCAGCAACGGTATCTACAGCCTCGACCTCTTCAGTGCCCCCGCCGCCAGCTGCACCGCCGCTTGGCCCTTGGCCGGGAACGTCAGCGTTGATGCCAGTTGGACATTTGCCGAGCGCCTGGTGTACCTGCCGCTGCAAAATCTAACCAGCCAAGCGGCGGCCTTTACCCAGCCGTTAATCACGTTTACGTCCCTCGCCGCGAACGATCGCGCCTGTATGCCTTACGGCGCCATTGCCACGGGGGTTACCGATGTGCACCCGATTCTCACCCTGGGGGTATTTGACGTCTCCACCGTTTATTCCGGCGCCGCCAATGCGGTACCCAGCAGGCCCCACAGCCTGTGTTTGGCGAATATTTTCTGATGCAACCTAACTCACGAGCGACTCATCGAGCATTATGAGAACACCTATGCACACACAACCCCTAAGCGCACAGCGCGGCGCCGCCACCATCATCATGTCGGTGCTGGTGGGCTTTAGCATCACCGCTATGGGCCTCGCCCTGATGTTTAACGTGCAAAACGCCCAGGACAAACAGATCACCGCCCAAGCCCAGGTGAGCGCACAGAATTTGGCCTGGGCGGGCAGTGAGGCGTTTCGGCAGTTGCTCACCACCATGCCCATCGGCCTGGTGAATGTGTTGCCTCTCAATGAACCTATGACGGCGATTAGTAGTGCCAATGTAACCCCTGCAGCGGGTGTACCCGCATTGGCGGGCACTATTACCCCCACGGTCACCAACCGAGTGCTTGTTGCCGCCAGCGGCGGCTTGCCCGCCCGCACCGAGGTAACCGTGAACCTGGCCGCAGTCAACTCAACGGCTGGGGTGGGCACCACACTGCAAATGGTGTACGGCATTTTCAATGGCACCGGCGCTGGCTTGCCCAACCTGGACCCAATCACCTTCTACCACGACGCAGGTCTACAGGGCACCGTCAACTTTAAGAACGTGGCGGCGGGCAAAGAGACGCTATCGGTAAAAGGCTCAGTGACCTTGACCAGCCAGGTTACCGGCCTTAATGCCGTACACGCCACCGGCGATGTCACCATCAACAACCCCAGTGTGGTGTTAAAAGAGGTAACGGCCAACGGTACGGTAAGTGTCTCTGGCGATGGCAAGGTACTGGATAAACTGGTGGGGTTAGCGGGCGTCAATATCACCCAGGGGTTTGTGGGCAGCGTGTTCTCAAATGGCAATATTAGCTACCGAACCGGCGCCCCTCCCATGGGGGCAAGCAATGTAGTCTCCGCCGTCGCCGCGCGCGGGTCGGTAACCATCAACAATCAAAATAACCTTACCTTTAACGACATAGGCAGTATAACCACCACCTCGCTGTCCGGCTGTGGCTTCGGTGTGTGTTTTAAGCGCGTTGAAGCGGGCAGCACGTTGACCGCTTATCCGCCCACGCTGGACAAGGCCTATAGCAAAACAGGCATTACCTGTTCACCGCCACCGGCATTGCCACCGCCGCTTTCTCTACAGCCAGCAACGGAGGCTGTTGCGCCGAGTTTTTCGGGTTGTGCCACCACCGCAGCGAACACCAAATTTCGCACCAGCACACCGAGCCTAAAACTCATCATGCAGCTGCCACCCGTCGACATGACACCTCTTAAAATTGATGTCTGGGAGCAGCAAGCGGTTGCCAATTATTACATCCGCGTCAGCGGCTTGCGCACCTTGGTTACGGTGAAAAATGTCAAACGCGCCGCCATTTCACCCAGTCCAGCAGTAGCCTTAAATGGTGAATTTGAGTTTGTGCGTTCTGGCACCCTCGGTTATTTGTGTCCCTTGGATGCGCTTGGCGCGCAGTTGCCCGGCTGCACTGTTGCGGCCAACCCGAAAAACGTCTTTTGTACCGATAACTGTTGGACCGTCCAAGCGGGTGGCACCGTGGCGGGGGCAGCCCCCAACACCTTTATTTTGGAGGGCCGAGTGGCGCCGGGGGTAATTTTCTTCGACGGCAACCTAAACCTGAAATTTAATCCGCTCTCTGCTGCTGCGTTTCTGGCATCTGGCTACATCAAAACCGAGGGCAATACGGGTAAAAGCCTAGCGCTGAACTTCGCGGGCCCCTCTGGGGGCACGGCTGCGGGCACAATCCTGCCGGGTGTTTGTTCGAATCTTGCCAACGTCCAGCTGAACCTCACGCCCAGTAACTTCTGCTTAGCCGGTGGCACTTACGACAGCACCGCTGCTAATAAGCTGGGCAACGTGGCCTTGATGGCCGGTGGCTACCGCCGCTCGGTAACCACTACCACGGCTGTTTACAAAGCCAGTGACAAAGCCTCGGAAACCACCACCGCTAACCTGCAAGCCGATGGCCGCACCTCTTACGTGATTACCAAAGTTACCCCTAACGCCAGCGCAGGCACCACCACAACCGAGGTCATCACCCAACAACCCTACACGGGAGGCGACATTCAGCTGGCGGCGGATAACGTGGTATTTGGTTCGCTACTGGCGGGCAATATGCTCAAAACCGAAGGCACTAGCACCATCTACGGCTATGTAGTCTCCTCCGCCCTGGCGCGCACGCCCTCCACATCCGGCGGCGCTACCCTCAACGACGGCGGTTTGGGGCTGACGCAAAATCTCCTCTCCGCTGCCACCAACATCGACCACAGCATTCAACCCCAGTACTACGAAGGCAAAGCCGTTCCTGGCGCCGCCACAGGCACACCACCTTCCAACACGGGTAATGATGTGCGCGTATTGCGCTCGCGATACTTATAAGTGCAACCATCAGCCGAGTGTGCTCGGCTGATGGTTGCATGGGGAGCCATGGACGGCGGGGTGGATGACTGGCCAGGGGTAACAACTCGCTCAGCCTAAGGCGCTTACAGTAGCTATGCCCTGAATTTGCCGCATGATTTAACCTAAAAACCGCAGTTGAACTCTACTACGGCTGCCTAATGCTTGAATCTGCACGCTTTTTTATCAAAATCTGACTCACCCTAGAGATGACTACCGCTTTCGCCAAATTTTGATAAAAAAGCGCATATGGTCGGCGCCTTAGCCACCCTCGCTACGAGTTCAACTGCGGTTTTTAGGTTTAAAACCCCCCAGAGTTTTATGCGGCTCCATCTAAATCATTAACCTTGAGCCTTTCCCGATAAGCGGCGCTTAGTCCAGATCGACCGCATAATGAGTCTCTTTAGAGCCAAAATCTGCCTCGTTTTGCCTGCAAAATGAGGCATGGTTCTTATCTTTCTGCCGCCCCAGCGCACACTTTTTCCCGTAATCGGCACGAAAAACCGACAGGTGATAATCAAACTAAGTGACTAAATAGCGGGTTTATTGAACCAGCTTAGTGTCTTAGGTACTATGATGAACATCTTATGCTACCTTCTAAGTTATTGATTTCTTATAACCATAATTAAAATCAACACGGGTCAACGAACTTAGCTCAGGAGCTAAAAACCAGCGCCGTTCCCCGCACCAGTTGCTTCGTGCATGGGGCAGGCCGATCACGATGCTCGGCCCTGCTGGGTTCTGGTAAAACTTCACTATCTAAATTTACGGGCTAAGGCTGGTGCGTGAATGCCTAACATAAGGGGCTGTCATGCTCAAAATTACGTGCACGCAACGGGGTTTCAGTCTAATCGAGCTGCTGGTGGCCATAGCTATTGTCGGCATCCTCGCCGCCGTCGCAGTGCCGAGCTATTCCAACTTTATTCGCCGCGGCGAAGCGGATGCCGCCTATGGCGATTTGCAGGCTTTGAGCCTAGCTATTGAAGGGCGGTTTCGCCGGGTGCTTAGTTATCCTCCAACACCTGCCACTAACAACACAGCAGCGGTTAAAGATTTAGTGTCTAGTTGGGGGCCATCCACCAAAGCGGCTGCCGCCTTCAATTTTCAATACACACTTGTCAATCAAGGTACCGCCACCTATCGAATAAGTGCCGTAGGGCAAACCACCAGTAACTTTAATAATTGCACCTTGGTATTAGAGGTTGTGCGTGGAGCCGCGACTCGCTTCTGCAACAATCCAGCTGTGTGCAAAGTTAAGTGCGACGCGCTGCCCGCACAGCCCGCTAACTAAAGAGCTTACCGAGTATGAAGCGCACTCTTGGTTTCTCGCTGGTTGAGCTTTTAGTGGTTTTAGCGGTGGTTGCCTTCTTGGCCTTTGTGACCGTACCGCTCGCCTCTGGTTGGATTCGCAACGCTCAATTAGAAAAAGATTTTGCCGGTTTGCAGCGTGCGCTCGGAACTGCTAAGGCGCTGGCAATGCGCAACGCTAAGGGGGTTCAAGCTCCAGATAACTTTCTGCCTAATACGCCGTTACCAAGCGATAACATTGCGGCGGTTCTATGCAGGAAGGGTGACAATTTATTCTTGGCCAGCGCCGCAGATTTGCCCGCCGCAAACCGAAGCTGCGCCGATGCAAATTGGAACAACATTAGCGCTGGAGCCAGACCCTTTTATCGCATGGGGCAGGATGTGGCCATCACCTTTGGCAATCAAATAGCGTTTTGCGGTGCTTATTTCAACGCGCGTGGCCGGGCGAAATTGTGTCAAGGCAATCCGTGCACTACCTGTACTACGTCTTTTGACCCTGCCACGGGCCTAAGTGTGGTGGTAGCCGGTGCCGACACCACGCAAGACCCAAACAACGCAAATAGACCAGATCCTAATGATCAGTCCAACACCATACGGGCGTTTTGATATGTACAGCCTTAAGCAGCAAAGCGGGGATTTCTTAATCGAGGCCATGATCGGCACCCTGATTACGGCACTGGTAAGCCTGGGAACCCTGGCAATAACCTCTCGAGTCATGCTCACCCAAGAAGAGATGGTGCGGCAGGAATTTGTGGTGGCAACTTTGCGGGAAGAGCTTTATACCCGTGACCCTTTTTCAGCTGCCACGGTGCGCTGTAATAACCCGAATAATAACAATAAGGTCACAGCAGCGAGGCGATTGGACTTCACGCAGCGCGGCGTGAATATAGCTGCGAATGCCACTGATGGATGCACGCCACTGACAGAGGTTTATGTTCATCCGGTGACTAACACGCCTTATAACGCCCGGATTGAGTCAGCGAACTTGAATATCGTGGTCCCCACAGCAACAGATCCAGCGGAATACGAATTGGGAGTTGATCCGCAATGAGCATGAACATGCAGCGCGGCGCCACCATGATCAGCCTACTGGTGGGCATGGTGGTCTCTATGCTGGCGATTCTGGCGAGCCTGTCCATGTTCCACAATTTGGTGCGCACCTCCACTGAAGCCAAAGCCGATGCCCGTATGGAAGGGGATATCAGCCTCGGCGTACTGCGTTTAGATCAGGAATTATTGGCGGCGGGTTTTAATGTAGACCGTGCACCGGGGGCAGGGCGTAATCAGGATTTTGCGCTGGCGAACAACCTTGTCGGCAATACGCCCACCTCCAGAGTTGTTTGGCGCCTCAATGATGGCGGCAACTGGGTATGTAGGCGTGCGGTGTCCACCTTTAATATCCCGCAATTGCAGTACACTTTGGAACTTTTCGAGGCAAATGCCGGTTTGTGTTTGCCGGGGCCTGCTGCGCTGCCCGATTTAAACGACGACACCAAATGGACGCGCAGTGAGCAGTTGGTGTCCATCCGCTTGCAGGCTTTGGATGCTGGCACGCCGGTAACGCTTACGCGCCCTTTAATTGAGTTTTCCTCCGATGCTTTCAATGACCGCGCCTGTATGCCTTTCGGCGCAGCCGCACCACTGGCGCCGGGCGCGGCAGCGCCGATGCACCCCAATCTTAGAATTCATGTGTTTGATACGGCGGCCATTTATGCCCCGGCTCCCAATGCCGCCAATGCTGCTGGCCCCCCACGTCCGGATTTGGCCCGTACCCACACATTGTGTTTGGTCAATATCACCTTATAACGTTCACCAGTGAGTTAACCCCATGTACAGCAAACCCATT
>DAOQGS010000115.1:0-8483 GCA_035338675.1 Cellvibrionaceae bacterium | reverse complement strand
CCTCACCACCGGCAGTAAAAATGCCGACGGCAGTCTGAACACTCAAAACACCCAGCTGGATATGCAGGGCGCCGAGATAAGCGCTCGAGACATCAGCATCAACACCGGCACCCTCAACGCCAGCAGCCGAGAAGATACCGAGCGCAGCAGTAGCGAAAATAAACAGGGTCAAATCAGTGCCCAGGTCACCGTATACGGCGCTCCCGGCGGCGCCAGTGTCAACGGCAGTTACCAACGTGCGGAGTCCGACAGCCAAAGCACCACCGTGCACAACACCCGCATCCATGCCGACACCCTCAGCATCTCCACCAGCGGCGACGCCAATTTGAAAGGCGCTACAGCCCGAGCTGACGAAAAACTCACGGTGAATGTAGATGGCAATCTCATCCTAGACTCCCAACAAAACCGCAGCAGCAGTAAAAGCCATGAGCAGGGTATGAGTGCTGGGGTTGGGTTAACAACGGGAGGCGAGGCCAACAGCACCAACGCCGGAGTCAGCCAGGGCAATGGCCGCAGCCGCACCCAGGAAACCGTCGTCACCAGCCTCACCAGCGGTGGCACCGCTGAGATTACCGTCAAAGGCAACACCCACTTAGGCGGCGCAATCATCGGCACCCTTGAGCAGGTGGACGTATGTGCCGATCAAAACAGCAAAGCCTGTAAAAACGAGCAGGTATTCGGTAAAGACCTCAACCAACTCACCTTCACCACCGGCAGCCTCACTTTTAACGACCTGTTAAACCTGGACACCAGCACCAGTAGCAGTTTTGGCCTCAGCACAAACCTAAGCCTAGGCAACGGCCAAGATGCGCAGCCCGCTAATCCCCGCGTTGGCCAAAACAATGCTAAGACGGCGACCGGTGACAGGCTAAGTCCCACCAGCAGCACCATCTCCCTCGCCAACAGCAACCACAACACCGCCACCAAAACCCTCAGCACTCTGGGCCAGGGCAATATCACAGTGGGCGGAGTGGAGTTAGAAAAAGACGGCAAATTGACCGCTGCGGGTGTAACGGCAACTCAAAAAGGATCATTAAAAGGCCTCAACCGCGATACCGAAAAAACAGAAAAAGCTCTGTGGGATAGCCACCAGGAAATGAAGGTGGATGCGAGCGTTGATCACCGGTTATTTACGGAGGAAGGCCATAAGCAAATTAAAAATGATGCGGTTGATACGGCGGAGTTCGGGGGTGACATAGCGGCGGCTACTCAACAAGTGGTTGAACAAGAGGACTTAGGTGCATTGGATTTTTGGCATACCCTGGATGACAACACAAAAGCTACCCAGGTTAAACACGATCTGCTGCGCAACCCAGAATACAGCTGGATTCTAGAGGGCCTAAAATCCGATAAAAATGGTGATGCCTACGCGCAAGCACTACAGGGAATCACCACCTTGGCACAACAAAAATACGGCATGAGTGCCGACGAGCTCAGCTCGTTGTACCTATACAACGCAAAAGAAACCTCTAGTGTCTCCTTGGGAGACACTTCAATTGCCGACGTTAAAGGCGGCATTGTTTTAGATGCTGCCCACAGCGAGTTCGGAAATTTATTTTTAGATGTGAGTGATGGTAGTGCCAAAACGGACCATTTAATTTCCCTTGGCCATGAAGTGTATGAAAGCACCACCCTCTTTGGTGGCGGTGTCAATGATGATAAACAGGAACTGTTTGCCGATAATTTTGGCAACCGTCTCTCGACTCGATTGGATCAAGCGGCTGGCGGCAATTTGGATACCACTGGCGGGCGAAGTTTTAATACTTCTTTGCTCAACAGTCAGTCGGTGCAATTAGGAACACTGCACGCCAACACAGTCGGCAATACACTGGTAGATCACCGTCAGCTAGGCGGTAAAGAGTTGACCGCCATCAAAAATATGGCACCCGACTACGCTAAGAAAAAAGGTGTTTCATTAGAACAAGCGCGCAAGGAACTCACTCAACAAGCTCTACGCATGGTGGATAAAACCTGGAGTGAACAAGCGCATATTGAGGAAAATACTGATGCGCGAAATTTTTTACTCACTAATTCAGAGGGCCAAAGTTTTGTAATTGGCGGTCATTTAGGCGGACTCGTTGGAGGCGAAACCACATCGTTATTTACTTCAAATGAGGAACAGTTTAACGATAAATATCTGCTTGCCAATGAGGCTACCGATAACGAGTTAGGCAAATTCAGAGCGCCACAGTCCCCCTACGAAGTTACGCCATTAATGCTATCGGATTACGATTTAAGGGGTTGGCTGGAGCGTTATGCAACTGCAGACGGCACTCGTCCAGTTGAACTCAAAGACGTGAGCGCCGGAGATTACGCAGAACAGGTCGGTAAGGATAGTGTGGTCGCCGGAACGTTTTTAGGTAAACAAGTGACGAAAACTCAACCAGAGATTGCAATAGATCTGCTGGAGGGGGCCTACAAACTGGCCGGTAAGGCTATGGGGGCATGTCAACAAGAGGGTGCCAGCTGTCTGTTGCCCTCGACGGATACCCATGGCTCCGCCGGTGATAAAGCCAATATCGATAGCCTTACAGGCAATAAAGACGCGTTTATTCGCAATAGCACCTTTGCCGGATACAGCACCGCTTTTGACCTTGCCAACGTAGCCCTGATGGCTTACCCATTCGGGGCGGGAGCTAAAGCGGTTGAAGTATCTGCGGGGGAGTTATTGCTTGTTAACGAAACTAAGGTCGCGTCGAACAAGTTAGGGGATTTAAGCCCAGGGGTGTTGGCTGAGGGAGATTTTGGGTATTTAAATCAACGCGCCAAAAACCTTGTTGAAGATGCGACAAACTCAGCTGAATTACGGGGAAGTCCCGATTTTTACGTGGGTCCGGCTGGACCGGAATCCACCTTGCAGGGAACAGGTTATCGTTATATGCGGCTATATAACGATGACGGAACTGTGAATAAATACGCCCTTGTCACTCTAGATACGAATGCTGCACCAGTCACGTACTTCGGATTTGAAAAATTTGAAAGCGGTGCTGCAGCTCGCGATGCGTTTCAAATAAAAGGCCCCGAATTAGGGGATTCTTGGAGTGATGCAAGGCTGGTAGGAACCTTTGATACCCTTCAAATATTTGATGCAAAAGGAACCCCAACAGTTAGGCATCCATATTTTGCTGGTGATGATATATCGACTGGAAAAATTGAGCCATTTACAGAAGCCTATCCCCAATATGGCAAAGGTGGAGTAGAGCAACTTACGGCCGACCGGCAGGAAATTAAATTTAATAAGTTGGATATATTGCCCGCTGAATTAAAACCGGACACCAAGGCAGCTATACCAACTTTATTAAATCTTCGCGGTGATACTGCTTTAGGTGGTATCAGGGATGTCAGAGTTGGTGAGACAGTTGAGTTATTTACTGATGCTAGGGGGGTTCAAATTCCGGGGGCCAAAGGTGTTGGACCGAATGACTTTAGCGCTGTGGCGATTGATGCTCGTAACATGCCTAATATTGCTAGCAATAGTCAGGTCAAGGTAGTCGCGAGCAACCCATATATCCCAAAAAGTGCGGGTGGTAATTTTACCATGATGGACTATTTACCTGAGGCCACTCGGATTACTCAGCCAGGAGGAGAGATAGTTATCAATGGAACAGCGGCAAACAAGTATCTGACTAACTTGCCGACGCAGGCACAACTTGATGTTCTGGGGTTGGAAGTCAAGTATCAGGGAACTTTGTTGCCTGAGTACCAGGGGCAAACTTATCTGCGCGCCGACGGGTCAAAATTGACCGAACCTATGCAGTCAATCGTATTCAGAAAAAAGAAGTGATTTATGAAGATAATAGAAAATTGTTGGGATCAAATTGAGACTTATAACTGCCAGTATGGAGCACATATTTTTGAAGGCTCAATTGCAAAAATTTATGTAAACCACTGGTTAGATGTTGCGCCGGAAATGGTAAGGTTGTTTTCCCGGAGAAATGATGAAGGTTTTGTTGGGCATTGTATTTTGGCTTTTTTTGGAGTTAAAAATTTTAAATTCAGTGTTCGGCAATGGGGGATGCAGGGAGAGAAAACAGTCTGGCGTGAGCCTGTTGATTTTTGTTATGAGGGTGTGGAAGCGGGGAGATTAATTTCATACGAATTTGAAGGTAGTTTGCACGGGTTTCCGTCCTCTGTTTTTGTGGCAATTGAGGCTGAACGATTCGAGCTTCACGTGTTGGATAATGATGAACCTGCGCGCCAATCTTGATTTTTTTGTGGGGTTGAAAAGTGGCTGAGTTCCTGGTCTTTTATGTGGCAATGACGCGGTTAAAAATGTTGAATTAGTTCGGGGTTGGGCTTAATTTTAAGCGGAAACTGGTTTGGTGTGATGTGGAATGTAGGCTGAATGGTTGGTTTTATAATTTTCTGGTGTTTTTTATGCGAATTGAAGTTCTGAATGATAAAAATGAATTGAAAAAAATATTATCTAGGGTGGTATTGGCTGCTGATGAAAAGGCTGAGCTACTTGCTGTTGTGGATATGCATCCATCTAGTATTCCGTTGAAGGCCGTGCTCGAAATGTTGCAGAATGTGAACACCCTTCCCCTTAGTGTGGAAGAGACTGATATTCTCGATGGCTTAAAGTTTATTTATATTTGACTGTTGCCCTGAATATGGTAAAGGTGGTGTGCAGCAGTTGGCGCCAATGGAAGTGGTAGGCGTCACAGCCATAATTACCCGAGAAAAAACCTGATGAACAAGAATGAGGTAGCAGCTCAATTGGTTTATTTGCTTAATAAATACCATGGGGATGAAAGTGAAAAGAGAAGTTTGATTGCAATTATTAATGATCCAAGTAGGCCAGGCCTTCCTGTTCGAGGATGTTTGGAGGATATGAGGCCGTATATTAAGCAGGGATTGTCTGATGCTGATAAATTGGTGATTGATAATTTGCTTTGCTGCTTCGGTTAATGAAATGACCCGACTAACACGTGATTGGATGGTAATATATTTGCGTTGCACTATATTGGGTAAACTTAGGCTATTTTTAAAATATTTTATTGGGAATAGAAAAATGAAAAATCGTCTGTCATTGATTGTGGTTGCATTGTTGATGTTTGGTTGTGCGAGCACCTCTGTTAGGCCTGAAAATAAGCTATCAGCGAATGCAAAATTTTTGGAGCCTTCGTTAAAAGTCAATCTAATGCAGAAACTTACAGTGGAGGGTTATCCTGATCAATCTGAGTTTTCTAAGCTGTTGCAGCAAAAGACAATAGAAGCACTTAAGGCGAAAAATTTGATTGCGGAAAAATCAAGTGAGGGCGCTCTTTTAGTTGAAATCGTGGTTGACTATCAGCGCCGATTTGCAGGAGAGGATACGCCAATTCCTTCAAAATCTGTAATGATGCCTATCGTACATTATCGGATAGTTGTGAGTGGCAATGGTATTGAAAAGCGAATAATTGATAAGGATGGAATGACTGTAAACCGTGGGTTTGGCAGTAATCTGGCTACAACATTTACCCTGGGGTTGGGTAAAACTGCGAAGGATGAGCTTAAGGATCTTGAAATGCTTGCGAATGGTATAGCAAGTGAAGTTGAAGCATTAAAGGAGCGGTAGTCTTTCGATTTTGGTTCGCTGACAGACGTTGGTTGGTTGGTTGAAAGGCAAATAACAGAGGTTTTTATTTTTAATCAAAAGGGTGGCAACTGTCTGCTACTTGTTAAATTTTTTGAATGGAATACGGTTAATGAATAAGCTAGTAACATATATTTTGTGCGGGATAATTTCTTTTGGTTTGGTTGGTTGCGGGAAAGGGGGTGGAAAAGAAGGCTCAAAAGAATCTTCGTCTGTGACCATAACTGAAAAAGGTGAGAGCACTATATCAGTTAAAGAAGGCGATTCGGTGGCAATTTTTCTGGAGCTTGATAGCTTTTCAGGCGCTAAGGCATCCAGACTCGAGGCAAGAAAAATCAATAAATCCGATGTCATTCATGAAGATCCAAATCCTAGTACTGGCGTGTTTGCAAATGGCGATGTTCAGTACATTAAATTTATTAAAATAAAAGGCCCCGATATTGAATCGGAAAAAACCATTGCGCCTTACAGTAAGAATAAGCAGTTTGGGATTTCTTTTATTGCGCCTGATACCAAAGGCGCTGCGACTGTGGAATATGAATATAAAATTATAATGGTCAACGATAAGGGGGCCTCTGACGAGTCTGTGCGTAAAATTACAGTCCTCGGTGTTAATAACCCGCCGGTGATAAAGCTCGCACCGACCGCCCAAGTGTCACCCAACCGGTCGGTATCTCTGTATGCCACTGAAACGACAGATATCGATGGAAGCGTAGCGTCCTATAGCTGGGTGCAAATTAGCGGTACGAATGTGACGCTCGCCAATACCAACCAGGCCACGCTCAATTTCATAGCGCCCAATTCTGTCCAGGCTGAACAATTGGTATTTCAGTTAACTGCAACTGACAATCTCGGCGCTACCAGCACGCAAAAAGTCACCGTCACGGTTGTCCCGCTGGATCCTCCTACAGTGTCTATCCGATTCCCGTCTGCAACATCCTACACAACGGCCAATTACATAAGGGTGTCCGGATATGCTTCAGCCAAGAACGGTGCCACAATAAAGTCCATAAGGGTTCAGGTTGACAATGATACTGTTATCACGACGATGAATGGTAACTCTTGGTCAGTGTCTGGCTTTGATTTGCCTACAGCATTCGATTCCGTTCCGGTCGTGGCAACGGTTGAAGATTCTCAGGGCAAGATTTCAGAAGCTCGCGCCACAATTCAACGAAAAGCACCCATTGTGAGCGATCTTAAATGGAATAAATTAATTGGCTTGGATATCAATCCATTAAATGGTGGGTTGCTAGCCCTCATTAATGACAATAGTTTGTTTGATGATTACGCACTGGCCACCTTTAGCTTTGATTCAAAGTCGACGGACAAACTTCTTTATGAATTTCCAAACGCGGCCTTTGAGTCTGTGCCAAGATTCGACGGTACTGTCGCCACCGCATTCAATGTGCTGGACAACAAATATTACGTGAGCTCTACAGTCCAATCTGTTGGAAAATCGACTTCGTTGATTCATTCGGTGGATCTAACTGCTAAGAAGATGACACAGATTTACCCCCTGGATATAAACAAGGATGTGTCGTTGGCGTCGATAACGGGTATCGCCGTTGATCGAAATGCAGACGTGTTAGTAGTCGATGGCGTTCAGAGCAAGCTCTATTCAATCGACCCTGATAAGTTTGAATTTAAAGTACAAGCTGAAGGATTATTCCCCGTGGATAAGGTGAACTTCATTTCTTTGGCAACGGACCCTTTTGCGGAAAAATTTTCCCCCTATCTTCTGCCGAATAAAAATGATATGCCGCTATACGGATTGAACAAAAGCACAAAATTGGTGGAGCAGATCGCAGGTGATTTTTCGGGTGGAACCACGGCGGCAAAACGGTTTGTGGTCGATGAAGTTCTCAATACAGCCTATGTGCTTGATACAAAAGGAGATGTGTACCGATTGAATCTTAAGAATAACACTCGTGGGTTATTTGCTAAGGGGCCTATTGGCGACATTGCTTATGACCCCGTTGATAGTATTTTGTATTTTTACTACACCGATTCAAAATCAATTCATATGATTGATGTTTTCTCCGGTGAATCTGTTGAGATCACCCGGTCGAAGTCAGACGTGCTGTTAAAATAGAAGAACCAAATGCCGCAGCTTAAGGAGCTCAAAAGCAGCGGCATTTTTATATTTATCGCAGATACACTTGGGGTGGAAATTGATTGGGAAATATGATCTTTTTTCATCTCAGTGCAGCTGGAGCTGTCAATACGTTTAGACCGCAGATCCGGTTCGATTTTTTCCGGTTCAGTGGTGTTTGAATGTTTGTGATGAGTGCGTCTGGATTCGCGATCTCAATGAGCCCCATTAAATCATCACCTGCAGTATAGGAGCCCAAATGACAAATAAAGATTTCTTTTTCGGTGACGTGTTAAATATCTATAACAGTGGTGCATTGGACCTTGGAAGCGTGAATGGATTGGTGCGCAAGGTTTCACCGGAATATTTTACGTCCCAGCTAAATAGGTTGCTGCGCAGTAATGGCGGAAAAATAGCGGTTACCGATAGTAGAAGTTGCCCTGATTTCGCAGCATTTCTAAGGGGTATCCATAAAGATGCAATCGGTCTGATAGAAATCTACGCAAGGAACGATGTCAATACCTGCGTCGAAGCAACTTTAGCCTGTGATGTATTTCTGCAGGATGGGGTTGTAAGTGTTGTCGCGCATTGGTGCGGCAGAAATGCAGAAAGGCAAAGGGAAATTGTCAACACATTGCTGAAGCCTATTCATGCGGCCGGATTAGATAAAAAATTATATCTCCGTTTTGATAACAAAGTTGAAAGAGCTCTCTGCAATGAAGATTATGAGGAAGAGGTAAAACGGGTAATACGCTTATCCAAGACCGCTCCCGATATCGATACTGAAACTACAGCCATTGAACTGGCGGAGGT
>DAOQGS010000114.1:0-8486 GCA_035338675.1 Cellvibrionaceae bacterium | reverse complement strand
TTACGACCGTCTATCCAACATCAATTTTCAATCGGTGCAGCGGCTAATTTTTATTTGTGAAGGCAACATTTGCCGCAGCCCCGTTGCAGAACTCATTGCGCAAAACCGCGGGGTGCGCGCCGCCTCCTATGGCCTTAGTTGCACTGACAACCATCCCGCAGACCCCCGCGCAGTGGCATTTGCCAAGCACATTGGGCTCGATTTATCGAGCCACCGTACGCGCAACATAGCCGCCTATATTTATGAACCTGGCGATTTATTAGTGGGCATGGAGCCGCGCCATTTACCTAAAATTGCACGCGCACTCGGCCCAGAGGCGCCAACTACCCTACTTGGCTTATTCTGCCGCCCACCGCTGACGTATTTACACGACCCATTTAACAGTAGCCCTAGCTTTTTTACGCGCTGCGAAGAAAATGTGGTGGCAGCAACTGAAGGTTTATTGCAAAAGGCAATTTGGGCTCATGAAGAAAATCGATGTAACTCTTGACGAGTTCTACGCCTTTAAATTTAAAAAAATATGGGCCTACATCAAGCAGGAGCACTATTCATTTTGGATGATTTGCGGCTATCTGTTTTTTGAGTTTGTGCGCCCCCAGGGCATTTTCCCGGCAATAGATGTTTTACCCTACGCGCAACTGTTACTGCTCGGCAGCTTGGCAGGCGCCATTGCAGACCCGACCATACGCTGGACGTCGTCCCCCGCCAACAAGTGGTTAATTTTTTATTTTTTATGGATTCAGCTGTCTACACTGACGGCCTACAATCAGGACTACGCCACCTACCACTTCATGGATTTTTTCGGCTGGTTTGTCATTTATTTTTTGATGCTCAACATTATTAATACCGAGCGGCGCTTTTATATTACGATCATGATTTATATGCTAGCGGCCGGCAAAATTGCCTTCGGCACCGCAAAATCATGGGTGATGCGCGGGTTTGGTTTTACCAGCTGGGGACTTATGGGGCCGAATGGTTACTTTCATAATTCCGGCGAACTGGCCGTACTGATGGTAATGCTGTTCCCCCTCTCCTATTACCTCTTTAGTTACTTCCGCACACAGGTTGCCACCTGGGAAAAAATCTTATTCAATATTCTTTGGATTGCCCCCATTCTTACCGTGTTAGGCGCCAGCAGCCGTGGCTCACAAATTGCGCTGGCTGGCCAGCTGGTGTTGATGTTCAGAAAAAGCCTTTTTAAGATCAAACCATTAATTGGTATTGCTATTTTAGTCAACGCACTTATTTTTTTACTGCCCCAAGAACAAAAAGACCGCTTCACCACCGCAGGCGATGATCGCACCTCCCAACAAAGGCTGCTCTACTGGAAACATGGCTTCACCATGATCCAAGAAAACCCCCTCCTAGGCGTCGGTTATTTCAACTTTGTCCCCTATTATAATGACTATTATTCCTATGACCTGCTCTACCCACACGCTCAATTGCCCCACAATATATTGGTGCAGATAGGCACAGATGCCGGTTACCCAGCGCTCATAGCATTTTTAATGATGTTTTTCTTTTGTATATTTACCCCTCTTAGATGCAAAGCCGTTTCGCCTGTCTTTCGACATGCAGGCTATGGGCTTGGCATGGGCGTAATAGGCTATTTTATTGCGGGCCAATTTGTCACCATTACTTATTATCCATTCTTCTGGATCCACCTTGCTTTCATATCGGCCCTTTACAATATCAACCAGAAAGCCAAGCAGGATTTAAACTTCTCGCCATTAAAACAGCCACTAAAAACATGAGCAGCCAACCCTCTATTGTCTGGATCGCGTGGGAAAATCACACCCGCAACCGCTCCTTAAGTGCGGAATTACATGCGCACTTAGTGCAATTGGATTATCCGCACCAAAACCGTTTGGTGCGCTACGCGCAATCCATTAGCAAAACCATCGCGCTACTGTGGCGCTGGCGCAGTAAAATTGTTATTGCGCAAAACCCCTCCATCATATTGTGTTTTTTATGCGTTATTCTGCGCCCTTTATTGCGCTACCGTTTGGTAATTGATGCTCACAACGCGGGTATCTTCCCGAAAGAAGGCCGGAGTTATTGGCTGCAAAAAATTGCCGACATGATTATTCGCCAAACGGCCTACACCATAGTTACCAATCAAGGCATGGCAAAAATTATTGAAGAAAAAAATGGCCGCCCTATTGTGCTGCCGGACCCACTGCCCACACTGCACACACCTCCCCCGGCTGAGCCTTTGGCACATTCGGTTATTTTTATCTGCTCCTGGGCGGCAGATGAACCCTTTATAGAAGTGTTTAAAGCGGCAGAACAACTGCCAGAATTAAATTTTTATGTCACAGGTAAAAGCAAAGGGCGGGAGCAACAATTCGGCCGGGCGCTACCCGCCAACATTAAATTGACCGGTTATTTACCGGAGTTAGAGTATCTGCAACTGTTAAATTCCTGCGACATAGTGCTGGACCTCACCACCCGCGACCACTGCCTGGTGTGCGGCGCCTATGAAGCGGTGAGCTGTAAAAAGCCGTTTGTATTATCCAATAACCAGGCGACACAGGATTATTTTCGGCTCGGCGGCACCTACTGCGACAATACCGCCCCCAGCATTGCCAGCTGCCTGCGCAAAGTCTATTTAAATAAAGAGAATTACATAAAAGAGGTTGAGACACTGCACGCGCAGCTCCAACACGAGTGGCATCAGTCTCTGCATCAGGCGCAACGCCTAATAGAGAACAAACCCCTGTAGCGCCGCTCCTGGGCGCCACTGGGTTAAAGGGTTATTAATTAGAGCGCAGATTTGGTGGCTTTAAGATTTTGCGGCGGGGCCATAACTGGCTGAGCCGAACCAGTGGCACCTTGAGCGGGTAGCTGGCCAGTTGCTGTCTCTTCCGTACCCACACAATAAAAGCCATTGGCATCTTTATGGGTAGGCTGATCAGAGGTCAGCACCACATCATCTACATACATTTTCTGGGTTTTAGGCGAGCCGCCGTTCCAATAGGTGAACATGTGGGTGCGATCCGACACAGAACTGGCTGAGACCAGGGTTTTACGATCGGTAATATCGGCTAATAACTTGCCGTTTTTCCAAGCGCGCACACGGCCCTGGCCACCTTTGGAAACCGGTACATCGTCCAGCTTGACGTAAAACTCATAACTTTCCCAAACGTCGTACTGGGGTTGATAGGAGGTTGGCACCATGTCGTACCAGCGCTGCTCACCTTCAAAGATATACTTGTGTGAGTTATCACTGCCCCGCGGATTGATATACCAGTCGTTATAGCCCTCATTCTCGCCACCGGCGGACTGGGTATGTATTCTGAGGAACTTAAGGTGGCCGCCCTCGCCTGTGGAGTCATAATTAAAACCTGAGGGCATATAGGTACGCACACGGAACCAGATCTGATCGCCTTTTTTCAACAGGCTGGGATGGCCGATGATGCCGCCCCACACACCAAAGCCGGTATCACCAGCGCTTATGTTCATCTCAACCGCTTTGCCACCTTCAAACGACTTGGCGGTGGTGTAAATCACTCCACCAGCGGAGCCGAACACGGCCGGAGAGCGATCAGCTGCTTTACCCACCTCACCGTTGTTAAAATTTAAGTCCAAACGCCAAGCCAGCGCCGAATTATTCCAACAAGCTACAGCCAGGCCTGCCGCAAGAACCTTCAAACATTTCATACCCGAAACCTCATTGTGTGTACCTACTGGTAACCATAGCCCAGGCTATGGCCTGCGCACCAAATAGTTCAATTATCACGAATTCTCGCTCATTGCAAATGTGACCCAACAATCAAAACCATCAGTTTATTCCTCGATATTTGCCCGGCACGGATAAACATGGCATGACGGATAACCCAAAGCGGGCGGCATTCTATGCACATGCAAACATTGATGGGCGTATATTTTTAGACTTAATAAAACTAAATTAATACAAAACACCAACCTAAGGTTATAAATTACTGAAGGCAATGGAACCTAATAGCGGTATCAAAATGACGCCTATATTTTTGCCAATATGCATTGCAATAATTTACTGATGATTATTCGCTACCAGCGCAAAGTAAATTCTTTAAGTACAAAAAAATATAATCAATGGTCAAGTATAAAAAGGGCAAATAGTTCACTAGTGCTATGAACCTATAGCCCCGCTAACCCAGCTTGGCCTGGCGGGTTTCACTCACCCATATGGTTTTGTCTTCCTCGGTTTTGGCGTCCTGCGTCACTCGAATGCCTGCATCACTCGAAACTCTTAACTATTCAGCACACTATATTGCCCTCTTCCGCGCAGGCGGCAAATTCTGGAGGATTTAGCCATGCGGCATAATCGATTCGCGGTGTAGCTGGGGTGACTATAGGTTAGTGCAGACCGTCAAAAAGAGGGACCTTTTTGACGAGCCTACACGGATGTATTCACGGCGTGTCTGCACTAACCTATAGTCACCACGGCGGGGGAGTATTGCGGGGTTACAGCATTAAAACACGCCCGTGATAGTTCCCAGCGAGTACGGGAATTA
The DNA here is from genome assembly GCA_035338675.1 of Cellvibrionaceae bacterium. Classification (GTDB taxonomy): domain Bacteria; phylum Pseudomonadota; class Gammaproteobacteria; order Pseudomonadales; family Cellvibrionaceae; genus CAMCXE01. Next base: position 3,987 of record DAOQGS010000114.1, on the reverse strand, counting down.
CCTCCAGCCACATAAAAACATGCTGAATAGTTACCGAAACTCTAAACCCCAGTCGCCCACACGAAAATACAGTGCGACCTTAGCGAAATTTAAATTATCAGAGGCGCCTTACACTTAGGATTAGGTTTTTGGCGCCAAAATTTGTAGCAAAGCTTTAAGCCAGAGGAAAAAACCTCTCGCCGTAGGCATACAAAGCAATGAGCGTGTCAGCTTATACCAGGCTTCCACGGGCCGTTGGATGACCAACAAAGTGGAGCCCCATTTACAATAAATGTCACTTTTTGTTTTTGGTAATATCCAACACCAAAATGTCCAGCTGAATTGTTTACCGCGACAAAAGCGCTCTAACACAACCAGGTGTTGCCCATAGGGTGAATGCAATGTGCGTGTGGATAAAGATTCTTCCTGTGCTATCACGATAGTCAGCGGCGCAGACACTAAAGCATAGCGCCCGTGATAGGCCGCTCGCAGCCACAAATCCACATCTTCAGCGGTTTCCAAAGCTTGATCAAACCCCGCCAATGAATCAAAAAAAGCTTTGCGCATCATGACCGAGGGGGTGGCTAAAAACGGATGCGCAAATACCTGGTAAAAATCCAATTCTTTAATATCGACGCGGTCAAAGTGCGCTAACTTTAGCGGCTGCTCAGCCAGCCATTTTTGCTCGGTAAAATATTCACACTGTGTCGATAAAAAATTCAATTGCGGTGAGCGCTCAAAAACCCCCACTTGCATCTGCAGTTTTTGTAGGTGCCAGGCGTCGTCAGAATCTAAAAACGCAATCAACTCCCCCGTAGCCTCTGCCACCCCGCGATTGCGCGCAGCCGATGCACCTGCGTTAGCTTGGGCAATTATAATTACACTGGGAAATGTGCGCCGCACTAGGGCAACGGTATCATCACTTGAGCCGTCATCAACAAGAATAATTTCATGGGGCTGCAGTGTTTGCTCAACCACCGACCGCAGCGCGCGCTCAATCGTGCGCGCCGAGTTGTAGGCGGGAATAATTACACTGACCCTCAAAGACATAACGGCCTTGCCATCCACATAACCAGAATCATTATTAAGAAACACTCAGATCGCATACTTTGGGGTCGTTTGGTCGGTTTAACAGGTTAAGGCGCCTCTGCAGCCATCTCATGAAATACCTGCTCTAATTCGGCAACAAACTGCGCCATCGAATAGCGCGCCAGCACTTTCTCCTGCGCACGCTGACACATTTTTTGCCGTTCATCTTCAGGCAACGCAATAATCGCGCTTAATGCGCGCGCCATATCATCCACCGAGTGGGGAGCGCAGTAAACTATTTCCTGCTCTGAAGGGGCGGTATATTCGTTGATAATTTCCGATTGTGTGCAGAGCGTTGGACGACCTAACAACATAGCTTCAAGCCCAGCACGAATTCCCGACGGGTATTCAATATTGTCTCGCAGCGGCACCGCCACTACCGCTGCATCCCGATAAAGGGCAAATAACTCAGCGTAGGAGATGCGCTGCAGAATCTGCACATGGCTATATTCTGCGATATTTTTGGGCAATAAATACGGCAAGGTGACTAACTTCAAGCCGATGCCTAGGCGCGCGGTGGCCTCAATTAGGGTAGCAAAATCGCGCCCCATATCTCGGCCTGTCGCCAACACAAAAGCCTCATCTTCGGTGTGCGCCTGCGCATTGGCAAAGCCTTGCAGATAAAACTCATGGTCCACGGTATAACTAAAAACGCGAAACTTGGCGCGGCTTACTGACATTTTACGCGACCAAAAATCTGCCTGAAAATGCGAATAAACACCGATCTGTTGGGCCAAGCGCACATTCAGCCAAATAGAAGCGCGCCGCAATCGGCTTTTTGGGTAATGAAACAAGCTGTCAATATAGAGCAGTTTTTTGCCAAACAGCCGCGCCAGAATACTGAGAATAAATGAAAAATTATCCTTCACCAGCCAGACGTCAAATTGCATCGCCTTTTTGATACAGGCCCAATTAATCCAGCTCATCCACGGCCGCATTTTATATTCAAAGTCGCTTAAGCGCTCATCACAGGCATCTACCTGCCAACCGCGCCGTTTAAGCTCCACCATGGCATAGAGGCGGTCCGAAGGAATCTCGCCGCTGGCAATTTTTCGCTCATCCTCAGCGGTAGGATGATTGAAAAAATACACTATTTTTAAATTATTTGGCGCCATCAGGGGCTACTCCATCGAGCTTTTTTCAATTAAATTTCGAAACGAATCGCTACACTGTTTAAGCTCATCAAAGCTACCCGCCGCCTCGATAACACCATCCTTCATAAGACAAATAAAATCTGAATAACGAATAGCCGAAGGGCGGTGGGAGATAATTATAATGAGGTAGCGCGCTTTTAACGCTTCCAACACCTGCATAAATTCAAATTCAGCGTCTATATCCAAAGCACTGGTGGGCTCGTCTAAAAATAAAATATCCGAATTGCGATATAAACAGCGGGCAATGGCAATTTTTTGCCGCTGACCGCCACTGAGCAGTTTGCCATCTTGCCCCAAAACCGTATTAACCCCCTCAGGCAAACGGCTGACAAACTCCATGGCACCAGCCAGTTTTAAACTATTCGTTAAGCGCTCGGCATCAAAATGCTCGATAGCTTCACCAAATGCCACGTTGCGCGCCACGCTATCATTAAGAATAAACACATGCTGCGGCACAAAACCTATACGCTGTTGATATGCCCGCGCCGTTTGATTAGAAATGGGCTCGCCGCCCACCAATAACTGCCCGCTTGTGGGTGTTAACAAACCCAGGGCTATATCCAACAGGGTGGATTTACCTGAGCCTGAATGACCGGCAATAGTATTAATTTTACCGAAGCAAAACTGCACACTTACGCCCTGCAAGGCGTATTGATCTGTATTGGGGTATTGATAAGAGACACTTTTAACTTCCACTGCCAAACCAATAGACCGGTTCTTTGACGTTTTCAGCTCTGTTGCAATGGGCTCGGGTGAGCATTGTGCAATTTCCCTCTCGATATCCAACGCTACAGAACCATGGGCACTAATCGACGAAACCGCCTTGTAAACCTGCTGCATGGTTGGCAATAATTTATAACCGGCCACCGCATACAAGCTCAGAATTGGCAAAATAGACGAGGGCTCTATGCCCGCCATTAATGCGAAAATAGCACTGATAAAGATCGCCGAGAGCGCGATAGTTTCAATAACGTAACGCGGTATATCAACAGCCAAACTTAGAAAAGTGGCCGCCTGCATTCCCTGATGATTTACCTGATTAAACTTGTCAACAAACTGCCTCTCTATACCTACCAGCTTAATCTCCTTTACCCCCACAAATGCCTCATTAAGCACCTTGTGGGTAGCTGCGGTCTTCTGGGTTAGTAAATCCCCTGCCCTTGCGGTTCGTTTTTTTAAATAATAATAAGTGCCCGCATAAGCAAAGGACAACACAGACCCGGCGACAAATGCCACCGTAGGATTTAGAGCAACTATACCCCCCAAAATAATGACAACAACAAAACCGTTAGAAAACAACTGCAAAATTGGCTGCAATACCATGTAGAGGAAACGCAATGTGTCTTGTGAAATTTTAGGAATAGATGCCGAATAATCATTGGTTTTATGAAATAAATAGTCCCGAGAGATTAGGCTTGCGAATAATCGTCCCTGCACAGAGCCACCGATTTCCATACTAAAGGTAAGTAGTAGCCATTGGGCCGCCACAGAAACCGCGTTGGAAACAACCAACAACGCAAGCGACACCACTGCTACAAATGATATTACCTGAACATTGGTCTGCAGATTTAACATAGCCATTAAGGATTTCATAACCACATTATTTCTGAGCAAATCAGGGCTTGTGAGGGCCGCGATAAACGGTCCAATACTAGCTATGCCCGCAACCTGAATAACAGCCGAAATCAAGAAAAATGCCAACAATACCATAAAAGCCCTGTATTGTTTGCGATTGAATACGCTTACCGCAGTTTTTATTATATGC
>DAOQGS010000113.1:0-8569 GCA_035338675.1 Cellvibrionaceae bacterium | reverse complement strand
TTTGGTTTTAATATCCCGCCGCATATATTCAATAATGGCTTCCATGGGCTCAGACCTTCGATCGTCCGCGTAAAGGTCATATTTTTTAATCAGCTCACTTAAGTTGGCAAAGGTCATAGTGCGCTGAGTAATGGATTGAATGCGTTGATCGGCAAAACTGGTAACTGTGGAGCGCACTAAATCCTGTGGTATCTCTTGCTGTTCAATCAAAATAGTCGAAGAGGACACATAGGTGGGCGGCACTAAAATGGCTACCAAAATGCCTATAATTAATACCCCCACCCCAACCCACAGGGCAGGCTTCTTGCGGCGGTTTAAAATACGTTTTAATTCACCTATATCAAATTGCGCATTCGCCATACAATTTTTTGCCATTTATCAATATTAAGGGTGCACTTGCCAGCGCAGGCCTATAGAGGCCGTGCCACTTTCAGCCTGATCATGATTTGCTCTAGAAGTAATTGCGCGCTCAACCCATCGCAGCTGGATATCCGTGCTCAGGGTTTCACTAATAGCATATTGCCAACCGGTGCTGAGGGTGTTATAGCGAGTTGCATCATCGCTAAAAAACGCTGTGTTAATAGGTTTGCGTTGCACATGGCTGATATTTAATTTTAGGGTAGCAAGCGCGGATGGTTTGGTCTCCCACCAAATACCCAACCGCTGAGTTTCATCTATAACGCCATTCACACGGGGCGAGAGGTCTTCACTTGCTCCAATTCCCCAAGTATTTAATTCACCTGCCCGCTTAATATCCAGCGAGGATACCCGGCCGTAATTTTCTTGGGTAAATTGCCCCCCAAAAAAAGTACGCCCAGCAAACTGTGTTTTCCGGCGGCCCAATTTGCCGCTAAGCGACCAAAGATCACTCCATTTATAATTGCGCTGCAGCGCAATACCGGTCGTATCAACCGTCAACTTGCTTTGCAACTGATCCAGTAAATCCGTATACAAGGATAATTGCCAATTAGCGATATCGGCATCTTGATAACTCATGGCTGCGGAATACTGTTTATCGTTGTAATCCTGGCTATCGCTATTTAATACGTGTTGATAGCGCGCTTGTGTCACACCGCCACTTATACTTGCAGATATAAATTCACTTACATAACGGTTGGCACTGGCATTGAATCCGCGCGTATTAACGGCAATATTACGCCGTACAAACTCACCCGATTCGAAGCCATTCCCCAGAGTTGTCGAGCGGTCAATATCTCCTTTAAATACGTAACTCCCAAGCTCCTGCTTAATGATATGATCAAGAGATAGGCTGCGCCTATCCTGTTCAAACTCACTGTGTTCAGCATAATTATCGTCTTTTATTGCAATACTTAACTCACTTTCCTGTGTCTGCGTTTTACGCCACAGCCGTGAATTTAGCGACAACTGCGCAGATGTATCCGCTATGGGGTTGGCTTCCGATAAAGTCACATTATCTTGATACTGTAGCCGCGACAACATATCTGCAGCCCAATCAATATCTGCAGCAACACAGTTCATAGCCACAACAGATAAGGTGCTGGCACGTAACACACACAGGTAAGGGCGCCGCAGGATAATATATTTAAGGCACAAGAATAGTATCGCCACTGGCCAAGGTTACGTTTTGCTCCAGGTGTTTTCCGCGCTCCACCTGATTGTAATTAAAACGAATCACCGCCTGATCCTGCCCGGTGCGGCGAATAATTTTAATGTCGCTGGCATCGGCAAAGGGCGTAACACCACCGGCCTTACTCAAAGCCTGCAATACATCTACCGGTTGAGTTAGCGGATATTCCCCCGGCCGCGCAACCTTGCCGAGAATAAAAATTTTATTGCCCGCAACACCGCGCAAACTAATATTCACGCTAGGCTCATTTACCACTGTGGATAAGCGCTTTTTAATTTCCAAACGCAACTCGTCCAAAGTTTTATTTTTGGCCTCCACTGCTCCAATCAATGGAATGCTAATGAAACCATCCGGGCCTATTAATATTTCCCGCGAAAGATCGGGCTCTTTCCATACCAGCAGCTCAATCACATCCCCTGCCTGCAAAAAATACGCGTCCTTATTATTAGTGTTGGCAGTCGTTGCCACGGGTTCGGCGGCGTAACTTGCAGCGGCCAATATCCAACAACCAAAATGAAGCCAGAGATTTTTTTTTGCAACGGCAAACATAAGTGAATCCAAGTGTTTCATTTATGACACTCTAACCTGGCTATATGAACTTAATATTGCAAGGCGCCTACGACTGGCCGAAAACCAAGGGCAGTCAGCGCCAAAGCCAATACTTTAAGACGCCGGCCTCCTTTCCCCTAAAATCATGAGCCAAACACACAACGCAGCAGGCCTTTTTGTCTAGAGCACACAACCTAGGCCTGTACCTGCCCTGCCCGGCGGCGCATAAAGGCCACCAACCCCATCAGGGCGGAGGACATAAATATCACCGCTGAAGGCAAAGGCACCGCACTCACCGACAAAGAAAATGTGGCGGGGTTTTTAATAGAGTCGGTAATAGCAAATACGCTTAAGAAATAATCACCCGCTTTATCAATTGTAAAATTCCGCTGTTTAAAACTTTGCTCAGGCGATAACACCATATCGACATATTTCGTCGATGGTGAGGAGATCATGGCCCCAAGCATCTCAAAATTAGCGCCAAAATCCGTATCCTGCAGATTGATGGTGTATTTACCTGATTCTGAAAAGCGAATTTTAGTATTTTTAACATAGGTACCTACTACGGTTTTACTCCAAGCATCAGACCCACTAGCGGCTATATCCACAGTCGCAGCAGCAGCTAATTGACTAACACCAACGAGTGCAGCAGTTAAAAGTACAGTTCGAAATTGCATAAAACATCCTCCAAAGTTAATAAAAATTAAGCGGTAGTTAAATTGTGGCTGGCGGCACAGATGTATTTGCGCACAAGATAATCGCGCAGTGCCTGATGTATTTGATTGCTCTCCACCGGGCCTTCACAGAGTTCAGCAAGGCGCTGCTGAATGTATTGCTCGTTAAAATGCCCGAGCACCAGCATTTCTAAATCCTCCTCGGCAACTCGCTTTTGCGGGTCGTCAACGCCTTCATTAATAATTTTATTGAGCTGCTCAGCATCCAGATGGAAATAGCGTAGCAACTCCTCCGCGCTATCCAACACTGCCGGCATAAGGCTTGCGCCCTTATAGGAGCGATCGTGGAAGGGCATTAATTTGCCCAGAGTATTGCTGATGGAATAGCGAATCATGTCTGACTCCTTTACTCCCAAACGCTCCGCTATCTCTCGCACCCGCTTCTGCTCCCAAGAACTCATTCGCACCGATATATTCTTACGTTTCGTCTGCATTTTGTGCCTCAAGATTATATAGTTATAGTAGGTATTGTGTATGCACACTATAAGCACTTTTGCTGGCAGATTGGTTTACATTTTGACTAAATATTTTTGACGTTTTAGTGCGGTTTTTATGACGAAAGCATATTTATTTATGTGCGTTTAGTTGCACTTAAAAATAAGCGCAGCACAAAAAGCAGATTGCGCGAATCGGCAAAGACGAATAAGAGGTTTTAAAGGGGAGGCACAGGATGCGTGAGAGGGAAAGAGTTAGGCAGCCATCGAGCGCAGTGATCGATTGGGCATAAAAAAGGCCCTCTTAAGGGCCAAAGGGTCATTTATCAAATACTCAGCCGCCAAAGCATTGCGGAGCGAGTGATAAATTCTGTAGGAACCGTTTATTTATCGATATGCGAATGCATTTTTACCGGCAAATAAAAAGGGTGTGCATAAAGCACGCTTCGGTAGATCTCCTCCAGCCTGTTTTACAGACCAGAGGAACTTGAGGATTTTTGATAGAAAGAGTTATTTACTCAGGCTTGTGCTAACAGGAATTAGTACGGATTTTTCAACCTTGGTGCTACCGCGCAATTGAATCACTTTTTGGGTACAGGGCTTACCATCCGTAGGAATAAATTTGGAACAGTTTGCTGCGGAGAAATCATAATCCACTTGGTAAAGTTCAGTGGAAATTTCCGTAACAACCAGGCTGCCACCTTCTTTCTCGCCTGTGCAATATTGTTGCGTAAAATCCTTCTCTGCAGCATAGAGCGCCAAACAGACATCAGTAGCAGTATCGTAAAGCGAGTAAGTACCAGGGCCAGCAAAGTTGCTCAACTTTAATGAAATGTGTGGGAATATGCTTTTTGCGTTGCCAAACAGTCGCACTTGGGCAAATTCCTCATCTCCACTAATGGCTGTTTCGTTAGTAAGTGCCACAACCTCCTCGCGGGTAATTTGATCCTCCACTACAGCATATTTACCAATAGGCACGGCTGGTGCACCCACTCCGGTGAAGGATAGTTTAATGCTGGGTACGGTTTTATCGTTCGATCCTATAGATACTACTCCGCTGTAATTTTTAACCTCTTGGGGGCTAAATACGACTTCAAAACTTCGCGACTTGCCTGCCTCAATAGTCACCTCAGTTAAATTCACGCTAAAGCCTGCGCCCTCCACGGCTATCGAGTTGATTACCAAGGGTGCATAGCCAGTATTTTTAATTACTAACGTCTGTGGCAGCTTAGTGCCCACAAATACTGAATCAAACTCCAAGGGCTTACTGGTATCTAGCGCAACCGCTGCGTCTTTTTTGCCCACCCAAATTGCCGAGCCTTTACGCTGTACACCCACCGCAATCGCCTGGGAAACCTGCGCGCCATCGGCGCCAGTAGCAACAAGGTTAACTACCTGGTTAGTCGCTTTTTTAAATAAATACTTAATAGCCTTGCCGCTAATATTTGTATCTTCTAAGGTCCAACTGAGTGAACAACTGACCTCGTTTTTCGCCGCGTCCAAACAGCGGGCAGAAAACTCAGCTTCTATTTCGTCATCAACCTGAGCGGGCGCTTTTATATCCAGAGTAAAAGCGTTTGTATAACTCCATGTGCTTTGTGCAGCGGAATTAACTATGGCATTTACTAAGGCTGACTGCTTAGGGGTGCGAAATAAGTCCTCTTTAACACCGGCAGGATCGCGCAGCGCGTTAAACCCAGTGAATAATTTGGTCAAATGGATTTTGGCAATTTGTTTTTCCCCTTGACTTAAGCCGGACAACCCAAGGCTTGCACAGCTTAATAAATCATCCATATTGGTCGGTTCTGCCCAGTAGGCGCGGTATTTATCAGCTAGGGTATGGTACGGCTTGTAATAATTATCCTGCTCTAAACTGGCCTGCACACTAGCCCAAACTCCAGCTGCACGGGCTGATAAATCTTTATTGTGGCCGTCATTTAAACAATCCAGCGCCAAATCGGCGGATAAATTCTTGCCGCCACTGAAATAAACCAAATTTGGCATAAAATAATCAATCAAGCTGCTGCGCGCGACGGCTGCTTGGTAAGCAGTGGCAGCCGCCTTAGTGCTGCCGAGTTTGCCAGGGCCTTCTACGCTTGCATTAAGCGTATAAAATTTGCCAGCTTCAACGGTTTGCTCCAAAAAGCCGCTGGCTTGCCCGTCCAGTATCAATGGTGTGGTTTGATCCTTTAATCCATTGATTGCAACCACGCGCGGGCGTGTGTTTTTTAACATCACTTTAACTTTACTATCGCTTAAAGCCTGCACGGAAAACTCTACACCCGTATCCGCTGCAGCCGCAGCGCTGGCGGGAGCAACAATCGCGGACAAGTTGGCAATTTTGTCTATAGCCTGAATTAACGCCTTTTCTATTAATGGATTTAGGCTTGCGGATGCAGAAAATATATCTGCATTTTTATCGACCTGGCGGCCGATTTCATCGGCGAGTTTTTTTAAGTCGCCGTCTAACTGGCGGTTTTTCTGTGCATTCAATGGCGCAATCAAATCAAAAAATGCCGCCACGCTGAGCTTATGGCTGTTTAATGCGTCGCTGATAATCGGCTCCATCACCAACAGGGCAAGGGCTGTGTGCTCTGGGTCTAATTTAAGACGGGTTTGATAAGCAGCATACACGTAACTGAAATAAAATGTTTTATCGCCCTGGGCATTTTTTAAAGCCACAAAACTATTTTGACTAGTTTTTATCTTGCTATCAATTGTTAAGGCAGGGTCATTATCCCCGCCCAAGCGCTGATAGTTACTGGTTACTTGTAGATTTTTAAGGCTTAAATCGGCAGGTTTGGTTATATCCAGCCCCACCCCAAAGCCATCAGAGCAGGTAATTTCAACCGGCAGATTGCCGCCTGCGGGCATTAATTTGCGGCCATAGAGAACACTACACAGCTGATTTTCAGGCTGAGAAACAATTTGCACATTGTAACTAATACCAACTTCAACACCCTTGGCAAACTGAGCCTCACCATTGTTGGTAATGGTTAATAAGTCGCTGCCATTGCTCAATTCAAGCTTGCCAACAAGCCCTGTCACCTTAACCGCAATTTTGTTGACCACAGGGATAGGTTTAGTGCTGCCACTGGAGCTGGTGGAGCTACTGGAACTAGGCGCAGCAGAAGTGGATTTGTTACCGCTGCCACAGGCCGTAACAAGTGCGCAGGCGAGTAAAGTGGCTGCCAGAATAGGAAGTTTCGCTAATGATTTCATGAGAGTAACGCTTAAGCCAATGACGAATGAACAAAGCGTAATTAAATTTAATGAAGATTGTGTGACACTTCGTCGTCAGTTTGTCGCGCAAAAAATCCGACGACAGCACAGGTGTAAGGCGATCCCATGGGTAGTTAGGTCATTAATTTAGGGATTCGCGCATGCAGGTAGCCCTTTGAATTCCCTCCTTTGGAGGCAATGTCATTTGGTTAAGCGTTTTGATGCGAAATTATTGGACAAGCGCAGCACTTTAGGCGCCGATCCGCCAGCATGAATTCTATGTGCTACGAGGGCTCGACGGGATTTATGTCGGAAGTCGCTGCGCTCTTCCAACCTATGCCAGAATAGGCATTTAAATGATCAGCATGGCTATCCATGCACGTTGCGATCTACAGGTAACCAGGGGATCTAGTACAGCACCTTGATGCCAAATCCTTTGGCATAATTCGCTTGTGCGATCAAAATGGGCGCCCCGAAATCTTCTTAGCAAGATTGAGCAGAGGGCAAACAGACTTGGGTGAATTTTCTTTTTAATTCAAATAGTATCATTGAAAAATTATTCCAAACCCTGCTCAATCACCACCGCGTCGTCAAGGCGGTATTGGTATTCCTGGGCAAGCTTTTCAATTTCTACCTGTTGTTTGCCGGTGAACGGTTCTTTTTGCTTAGCCACGGCCCAAAAACCTTTATTTTGGTAATTGGCTACTAGCTCTTTATTTATATCGTAGAGCTTACGGTTGTTTTCCATACACAGGCTGAGGTTGGCGCGCTGAGTTTGCAGGCGGGATTCGATATTGGTTTTTTGGTGATTGATTAATTCTGCTGAGCGCTTCAGCTCTTTTTGCTGCTGACCACTTTCCTGTTGGGTTTTAGCTAAGGTTTCCTGCTGCTCCTGAGCTTTGGTTTGCCACTGGGCAAGCTGGGCATTTTTACTAGCTAGCTCAGCTTGCACTTTATCCAGTTGGGCTTTTAGTGTTTTATTTACTTCATCCAACTCTTTATTTTTTTTCTCCATTTCTGACTTTTCCGCTGTTAACTGGCGCAGCATATACTGCGACTTAGCTAGCGCAGCCTTTTGCTCATCACCTGCCGCATAAGCGCCAGGCACCAAGATAACCACAAGACTTAAAGCTGCAAAGTATTTATTGATCATAACCATCCCCTTTTAGAATTTCACGTTAAAATCAAGTTGTACACTATCGCTATCAAAATCAATTGGATTGTTGGCATCTTTAGACTTACCAACTGGATTGATGCTCGATGCGCTTAAAAAGCTTAGCTTAATATTCGTGTTATCAAGCACAGAATATTCACCAGAGAGCACAAAACCTTTATTGTCCGTGCCACCCAATAAAAAGTCGGAATCCGTAAAGGCATCTAATACCGCATCTCGCTCTAAATGACGGTACGCGATAGTCACATTCCATTCGCCGCGTTTGAAGGCTTTCGGCACACCCCACAGTACATCTACTTTGTAGCCATCGGTTTGTTTTGCATAGGCTGCATCATTCATAAACGATGCCACAGGATCTGAGTCGTAGCCGAGATTAGTAACATAATCAGCGGTAACAATTAAATGCCGCCCTTCACTCACCGGAATATCATAGGAAAGAATTAAATCAAGGTCGTTAAAATCGGCTGCAAGCCCGAACAATTCGTCCGCCGATGAAGGCGCAGAGGAGTTGCGAATATTAAATACGCTGTTGCCCCGCTGCATATTTTTCGGTGCACTATAATCGGTCAATTTACTATCCAGCGCGTTCTTCTCGCCCACTATATTGTCGAATGCAAAATAGCCAAGAGCTGCGCGCAACTTATTGGTATTAGATTGCTGCCAGGTGATACTCGCCTCAAGACTATATAGCCATTTGTCTTGCTGCGATAATTCCACTTCTTGAATAGGAAATGCACCGGCTAAGAATGATGCAATTACACCGGCCCCTGAGCTTTTAAGTGAATACACAGTCCAGCTGCTCGTTGCACCTTCAAAACCTAAATCGGCATCCCATACTAAATCACTG
>DAOQGS010000112.1:0-8616 GCA_035338675.1 Cellvibrionaceae bacterium | reverse complement strand
GTTGGCTGGTGGTCTTTTGGCTGTTGGCCAGGGGCAGCACCCGCAGCAGGCGGGCACCGGATTCAGTCTGGGTGCTGTCCATATCCACCTGCAGCTGGAAATCCAAATAGGGCAGGTGGTAGCTGGGCATGGGCCTGCCCAAGCGGTCCAGCGCGGGCATTTGGCTTAGGGCCTCCTGGGCCTCGCGCACACCGCCTGCGATAGCCACTAGCAGTTCGGCTAGGGATTCGGCCACAAACTGGCTGTTGTCACTCATTCGCTGTCCTCAAGGTCTCGTCGTCGTTGCCGGGCGCGATCCCGCCTAGCTTGGTCGCGCCGCTCTTGCAGTTGTTGCTCGCGGCGCAGTTGCACGGCCCGCTCGCGGTTTTGTTGCATGCGGGTGAATAAATCCCCAGAGCCGCCGGTTTCGCTGGAGAGGCGCTGGCGGGAGCGATCCACATAACTGCCCACCCGATCCATGGCGCCGCTGATTTGGTTGCTGCGGTTTTGCCAGGCATCATCCAGCCGGTCCACCACTTGGCGCGGCGCGCCCAGGGCTTCGTCGGCCCGGCTTAAATAACGCTCCGCCGCATCCAGGCGGTCCGCCCCCAGCTCCCGCAGGGCGGCGCGGTCTTCATTGAGGCCCTCGCTGGCTAAGCGCTGATCCAAGTCCCGCAATTGCCGGTTGGCATCTTGCACCTGGCGGCGTGCACCGCGCACCGGCTCGGCCAGGGTCTCAAGTGGGCTCAATCTGTCCCGCGCCTGATCCCGCAGGCGGCGGCGATCCTCATCTCGCCCCGCCAGCCAGTCATTCACCGGTTGGCTAAAGTTGCGCAGGCCTGAGCGCATGGCCTCTACCTCCGGCGCACTGCTGGGCCCGCCTGTGGTTACTGAGGTCTCACTGCTGCGGCTGCGCGGCCGGGCGCGCTCGGCCTCCCACCGGCGCTGCTCCGCCAAGCGCTGAGCGAAGCTCGGCACCTGAAAGCGCGCCGCCTCCCGCAGGTTGCCCGTGCCGCCGCCCACCAAACTCTGCATGCGCTGCTCCAGCTGCTGGCGCTGTTGCAGCAGTACATTTAGCCGCTCCGGCACCGGCGCAGCCGCTTCGCTCGCCGCTGTGGAGGCGGGGGCTGCGGGGGCGGCCGGTGTGCTGGGGCTAGTGCCGCGCAGGCCGAGCCGATCTTGCCAAGAATTACCGGGCATTAGGGGGTTGGCGGTTTATTGGAGGCGGCGATCATGGCGCGGATGCGCTCCTCCAGCAGGGCCGGAGCGGGCACGGGTACTAGCTTGGTGCGCATAAGGGAGCTGCCCTCCGCCGAGTACTGGTATTTCGAGGCGTAACTGGCGCTAACCGTGGAAACCCGCATGGAGGCCGACGCCGAGAAAAACCCCACACTGCCTTTTAAGTTGGCGTTTACCGTGGTGCTTGAGGTATTGAAATTAGTCTCCCGTGACATAGAAATGGAAATTTTAATTTCAATCAGCGTATCGACAAATTGATAAAACGTCGGCGTAAAGCCCAGCTCCAACAGGCTGTAACTCTTGCCATCCCCCAAAGGCACCAACATATTGCGCTCGGGTGTGGCGCTTGAGGGCGGCGGCTCGGCGCCGTTTTCAGGCTCTGGGTCCGGCGCGTAGCCTGCCATTAGGCGCGCAATTTTCATGGACACCAAATCCAATTCGTACTGAGCCTCGGCAATACTCACACCGAGGGTTTTAATCATCTCCGGAAAAGGCGCGTTTAATAACTCTGTGCCGATACTCATAGCTTAATCCCCTAAGTGTTAGGTGGTCGCGGCGGCTTCTTTGCGGCGTTTCGTTTCACTATCCATCAGGTTGCGAATGCGCTCTTCGAGCATCGGTGGCGGCGGCACGGGGCTGAGTTTAGTGCGCAATAAACTTGCGCCCTCGGCGGAGTAGGAATATTTAGACGCATAGGTGGCATCCACCTGGGATGTGCTCACCTGTGCGTTTACACTGGCGCTGCCATTGTTGCCCCAAAAACTATTTTTATGCCTAAAAGTGTTGGTTTTATCGGTATTAGTTGTTTTGCTCGTGCGCGAGCTTTCGCTGGTGCGGGTAATTTTGATGGCGATTTTAACTTCGATAATAGTGTCGATAAATTGATAAAACACAGGCGTAAATCCCAGTTCCATCATGGATACGCGGGTGGGCACGCGGATAATATCGGTGGGTTGTTTGCCGGCAATTAATTCATTGAGGGCGTCGGCGAGTTTTAGGTCGTTGTTGCCCGTCAAGGCATCGTCTACTAAGACATAGGCCTGGGCCTCTTTGACCGTCATATATTCGTAGCCAAAAAATACTCGGCTGTCGTCAAAGGTTGGTTTACCTTTTTCGTCGTAAACGGTGGTTAACCCCCCCATCATTTCCGCCACATTGATGGAGTTTTCATCCAGTTTGTATTGGGCTTCGGCAATAGCAAACGCCATCTGCCGAATCATATCCCCCATGGGTACATTCAAAAGTTCTTGACCGATTGAAGCCATAAAATTGTCCTCTTGTTAAGTAAACCCCTGGGGGCTATGGGTAAAAATTATTACTGCGGCTATGGGTAAAAAATTGAAAAAACAAAATAACTATGCAGAACTTTTATAGTGTAACCGGACGCAATTCCCAGCACTTGCTGGAAACTATCAGGTCAGCGCTCTAGTGCGGCGAGCCCTCAATCCCCCGCCCGCAGCAGTGAATACAGGTTATTGCAGGCACGCCTTGAATACATCCGTGTAGGCTCGTCAAAAAGGTCCCTCTTTTTGACGGTCTGCAATAACCTGTATTCTCCACCGCTACACCGCGAATTGATTCTGTCGCCTGGCTATTAACCCGGCATAAAAAGCCGCCGGGTTAATAAATACCGCCGGTTTAATAAATCCCCCAAATTTTCCGCCCGTGGCGAGCGGGCAATAAGGGTACTGAATAGTTACAAAATAAATTGCTCGGTGTGTTTAGGTGTATTAGGTAATCGGCCGCTCAAATTGACGTTTAATTAATTGGGTAAACACATCCGGTGCGGGCAGGGATACCAAACGTGCGGCGATGGAGCTGGCGCCTTCGGTGGACACCGAAAATTTGCGCGCGTAGGAGACATCAATGGAGGCTGCCGCCATAAATACACCGTAATTAATACCCGCTTGTACACCCACGGCTACTGAGGTTTCCGTGGATTCGGTCATGGTAAAACTTAATTTTGCCTCCACCGTGGCCTCGGAAAACGAATAAAAACTGGGCATAAAACCCAGGCTTAATAGGTTGTAGGTGTCATCGCCAATTTTTACTTCCGTGGCCGCCATGGTTTTAGCCAGCTCAATGGAATTGGTATCCAAGGCAAATTGCGCTTGAGCTATGGCCAAACCCAGTTTTTCAATAATTTGCGGCAGGGGCGCGGTTACCAGCGCCCGAGTCACCTCGACGGTTTCAGCCATTAGTTACCTCCGCCGTTATTGCCGGGGTTGTTATTGCTGGGAGTAGCGCTGTTGGCGGGGTTTAAAAAACTGCGGATGGTTTCTAAAAATTGCGGCGGCGCCGGTATGGACACTAAGCGCGCAGAAATAGACGAATTGCCCGTGACATTCATTTCAAATTGGCGAGAGAAACGCACATCCAGGGAGGCTCCCACAGCAACTGCGCGGTTGCCGGTATTTTGCCGGGTTAAATTAGAACTGCTGCTGCGGGAGAATTGTGTGGTAACCGTAACCCCGGAGCTGCCCGTAAGTGTGATATTGCGGTTGTTGGACGTTACCAAGGTTAATTGGAATTTATCGCCATTTTTACTCACCGTTACCACGTTGGCATTGGCCGATGCCTGCAGTGTCGCAGCGGTATTCGCATTAATATCGTCCGCTAGATTTTTGGCATAGGCCTCAGGTGAATTCGCCGCAAAGCTGCCCGCCGCCGTACTGCGATAATTAAATGTAGTGCCATCAATGGTGACGCCGCCGGTTAAATTTAAGGGTGAGGGTTTATACAGGTAAATAAATCCGTTGTCGCTGGAGCTATTGCCCACCATATTGGGCGTTACCGCATTTAAATTGGGCTCTGCGCCATTGGCGTGAACAAATACTAAATGGTGCGTTCTGCCAGGAGTGGTGATATCCACTTTGCGAAAGGCTTGATTATCAATGGGGGACGCAGGTGCGGCATCGGAGCCGGTGGATGGGGTGAGGGTAATTAAATTGGCGGGCACCCCATTGGCGAGCAAAAAGTTTTTGACTTCCTGAGCGCGGTTATTGCCGAGGGCAATATTAGCCGCCCGGTTGCCGCTATCGCTCATGCCTTCAAAACGCTGGCGGTCGGCAAAACCCTGCAGCGTAATGGGCATATTTACCGCCGTGACAAATTGCGCTAATAAACGCAGCTGATCCATATCGTCCGCGCGCAAATCATGGCGGCCCGTATCAAAATGGGCGGTTAATATGGGCTCTGAGGGGGCACGGTGAAAGGTCGTGTAATTTTGCGCTGCAATTGTGGTGGCTACATGGGCGGCGTAGGCGGCTAAATCTGCTTGGGCAGTGGTATTAGCTGCTACTGCCGAGGGCGCGTCGTCCAGATTAAATACCGTATTTTGGTTTTGGCCGATGCGAATAATTCCGCGATCAAAGCCACCGCCAATAAAAGCGACGCTGTGGGGTGTTGTCACCACGCTGGGGCTATCGGGGTTTTCAGTGATGGTTAAATCAGAGCCCTGCAATTGAAATAACACGGCATCTATACCGGTGGCGTTATCGGCAGTAATAGCGTTTTGTAAATTGCGAATACGCTCAGCCGGTGTCGCGCCATTGAGGGCAAAATTTTGCCCGCCCACCACCAGGGCGCCCCGTGAGGCGGAGGTAATTTCAACATTGGCGGTGCGGCTTTCGGTGCGGGTGGAGCTGCCGCTTTCCGACGAGGTTTCAGAGCTGTTGCTATTGCTTGAATTGCTGGTGTTATCGCTAAACGAACCATTTAAATTCAGCCCCAGGCTTAAATCTTTTTGCACCCGTAAACTCAATTGCATGGAGCAGGTAATATCGGCGTGTTGGTAGTGGTAAAACGCCGGTGAGAGGCCTAAGTCCAATAGTGTTTTGCCGCCTAGACCCTCGCGCGGTTCAATAAATTCGGCAATTTGTTGTACCGAATTTTCGTCCAATGCCCGCTGTGCCTCCGCAATGCCAATACCTAAACTCTTGATAAATTCCGCCACGCTGGCATCGGCTAACACTTGCCCGGGGGTCAAACCATCATACTCAGCCATTGGGGGCCTCCAAATTGAGTTTATTTACATGAATTCACTGTGCCAATTGTTTAAAACAAATATTTCTGCGTCGTCGGTTTTTACAGGCTAATCTGACGGCCCGGCGCGTTTAAGGATTCTAGTGAATGCGCCTGAGCGGTGTTCACTTGTTCCGGCCGCACCACAAAATAGTGATGCTTTTTCTGTAATGCGAGCAAACGGGTGTTATCTACATGCAGGCCCCGCAGCAGCCATTGATTCAATTCCTGTGCTAACGGCATAGGCACTTCTGCGGCGCACTCAAGTGCGCGCCGGATTGCCTCTTTACCGTTTTGAATCTGTCCGGCTTTAACCAGGTTTATCGCGAAGCGCTCCAATACCGACGCCCAATCTTTTTTGTGTACCGCGCGGGTGATATTAAGTTGTTTGTAGTGGCGGTCGGCATTTTCACAAAACTCAATTACATCGCCATAGGCACCGGTTAATTCCAAACTTTCCAAAACACATTGGGTGTAATGACGAAAAAACACTTCCGGCGCTTTAATAGATACGGCCATGCGTATAGCCTCCCGATAATGCCTAAGGGCCTCCGGGTGATTTTTTTGCAACGCCATTACCTTGCCATACTCCGCCACAGCAAAATGCATTTCATGGGCGTTGCGCGCGGGTGTTTCTTGGGCGAGTGTCATAATGGCTCCGCTAATTTTTTATAAACTCTACCTGCACCCCCGCCCGAGTGAGGGCGGTATGCAAAACGCGGGCGTGAATTTCGGGGAATTGCTCGTTTAGAGCCGCCGGTAAACGTGTGACAGGTGTAGTGCAATTAAAACTGGTTAACAGGCGATTAAGCGCCGCTAGGTCAGTGCAGGCGATTATTTTTAAACCCAGCACCTGGAAGGTAATTAAATCCGCGCGCACAGGTAAATCCACCTGTGCAAAGCCCTCTAAAATAGGCTTTAAATCCCGCTGGGCGACGGATTCTAGCAGAGCCACTGGTGCGGCTTGGGCCACTTCCTCGGTCAATTCATGCGGAATATTGACCCAGCGGGCCAGAGCATCTTTTTGCGCAGCGGTTAAGGGTTGGCTTGTGGGCAATAGGGTTACATCAAAACGTAAAAAATCCTGATGCACAATGCGCAGCGCGCTGTTGGTTTTATGCCGTTGCCACAGCGGTTCTAATTGGTTGCGATTGATGCCGCTGGCAATTAGGCCCGTGTCGGCGATTACGGGTATGCCCGCCGCAGACAGATCATCCAATAGGCGTTTTTTTACAACGGCGGGGCAATCTGCCAAGAAAACATCGAAGAGGCCGTGTGTTTGTGAGCTGCTCACCAGTTCAACGCAATCGCCCATGGCATCGGCCAAGGCGCGCACGGTTGCGCGGCTGACCGAGCCCAGGGCAAGGCCGGGGGGCTGCAGGAGCATTTTTACCGCATCGGCCTGGGGCAGGCCGGTAAACTCTGCATAGCGCTCAGCCGCCTCACCCAATCGATTTGCATCCTGCATATACAGGGCAACGTCGAATAATTCGCAGTCTTTCGGCGGCGCCGCCGCGCTAGGCAGGGCATCGGCGTGAAACCCCATGGAGCCTAATAATGTAGCTAAATGGGCGGCCACACGCTCTTCAATTTGGTCCACCAGTATGGCGGGCGCTCGGTATAAACACTGCACCACGTCGGCAGCACTGATACCCAAACCCTTCGCCACCGCCGCTGCCGAGGCTAAAGACGCGCGGCCAATGGACTGAATAACCACAGAATAAGGCTGGTTGGAAGATTCAGGGGAATAGCTAACAGCTGGTGTTATATCGGGCATAACAACCTCATGCGCTGATGCGGGGCGAAAAATCGCTTAACGGATTAGGCGAACTCTATACCCAACATCATGACAAATCTGTGAACTATTCACAAAAGCATAAGCCCTGGGGAGGGCTAAATTTGGCGGTTAATTTTCTTTGGATGAACGTTTTTAAGAAGGGTGGAAAATATAAAGTAACTATTTCATTCAGCACAACTTATTACCCTCTCCTAAGCGGGAGAGGCAAATTGGGGAATTTTAGTTAAGTGGCAGAATCGATTCGCGGTGCAGCAGGGGTGAATACAGGTTATCTCATGGCGTCAAAAAGAGGGACCTTTTTGACGAGCTTACACTGATGTATTCATGACGGGTCTGAAATAACCTGTATTCATCAATGCGGGGGAATTATTGAGGGCTCGCAACATTAAACTATCGCCTGATAATTTCCAGTTAACGCTCTTGTAAACCCTGGATGCGCGGACAGTTGAAAACACATCAGCGCGTTCCTGTCGCTCTAGCAGCAGACTTCCTGTCAATGGCTGTTCCAGGATGTCTGCAAAACACCGCCGAATTAAGGCTTAATCAGCGGTTATTTAACCAGAGGTTCCGTTCCAGCCTATTCATTAATCCCTGTCGTTTCAGCGCTGCATGCCGTATTTACGCATTTTTTCCACTAGCGTGGTGCGGCGGATCATCAGGCGTTCGGCGGCCCGCGCCACTACCCCGCCGGAATCATCCAGCGCCTGCTGAATCAGGCTCTGCTCAAGGCCGGTGATATATTCTTTTAGGTCTATGCCGTCTTCTGGCAGTAGCGCGGTATCCGTCATGCGTACAACACTGGGAATTTGCGCAGGCGCCGTTTCCACCTCTAAATCGTCCTCTACTTCAACATGACGATATTTCTGCGGTAAATCCTGCACGCCCACTACACCGAAAGGATGCATTATAGCCATGCGCTCCACTAGGTTGGCCAGTTCCCGCACATTGCCGGGCCAAGGGTGGCGGCAGAGGGATAAAATGGCGGCGGAATTAAACCGGATGGAGCCGCGCTGTTCGTTCTCCAGGCGGTTGACCAGTTCGTTAATTAACAGCGGAATATCCTCGGCGCGGGATTTAAGGGAAGGCATTTCGATGGGAAATACATTGAGGCGATAATATAAATCCTCGCGGAATTCACCGGCTTCAATCATGTCTTCTAAATTGCGGTGGGTGGCGGCGATGATGCGCACATCGGTGTGAAAGGTTTTATTGCCGCCCACACGCTCAAAGGTTTTTTCTTGCAACACGCGCAGAATTTTTACCTGCATATGCAGGGGCATATCACCGATTTCATCTAAAAATAAAGTGCCGCCTTCGGCCAATTCAAAACGCCCAGCGCGAGAATTAATGGCGCCGGTAAAAGCGCCTTTTTCATGGCCGAATAATTCGCTTTCTAATAATTCAGCGGGGATGGCGCCACAGTTGACTGGCACAAAGGGTTTATCCCGCCTGGGTGAGTGGTAATGTAAATTGCGCGCTACCACTTCTTTACCCGTGCCGGACTCACCGGAAATTAATACGGTTACATCGGTATCGGCCACCTGGTTCATCATGGTGCGCACCTGCTGAATTTCTCG
>DAOQGS010000111.1:3417-8626 GCA_035338675.1 Cellvibrionaceae bacterium | reverse complement strand
AAAAGATTGGGTGACAGCGATAATATGATCAGCTTTGCGGTAGCAAAAACGCTCAATATGTTCCAGGCATTTAATGATAGTGGTGTTGCGAATGGCGCCTACAGCCACTATGGATTCAGGCCATAAGTCGCGAATTTCCAGCACCCAGGGGCTGTGGTTTATGCGGCTGACAAAAAAACCGGCTAAACCGTTAAAAAATTGCGGTGAGGTTGATAGGACTAAATCCTGTTTGCCGACGAAAAAACTGGCGATAATGGCGGCAAACATATAGGAGAGATAACCCAATGTGCGCTTTAAAAAACCCTCATTGGCCGTTATATAGGTCCACACCCTAACAACTCGAATGCCATCAACATAAGAGACATGGTACAGATTGTTATTGAAGCCGGAAAAAACATCGCCCTTCGGGTGATTGGGTGCACAGGTAATGACTGTTACCTTATGGCCAGCGGCGGCCCATTGGCGGCAGTGCTCATAGGTGCGCGTAGCAGGTGCATTTACTTCAGGTGGAAAATAGTGAGATAAGAATAATATTTTCATAAAGCACCTTCTGCTGCTGTAGATTGCGCATTAAAAATGAGGCCAGAGGGTACAAGAGTGTAACTGCCACTTTGCCCTCGGCGAGTGTGTAGGGTTTTAGGTAATATGTACTTAATTTATCGTTAAGGCACTTTTGCTCGGCAGAACTATTTCCCGCAGGTGGGGGCTGCACAATTGCCATAGGCTTGCCTTGCACACAACCAGCCGCGCCGTGCAAACAACCAGGCGTGCTGCGCACACAACATAGCTGGCAGAAAACCAGCCTCAATTAATAACAAATGTTGGCCGCTGCTGAACCTTTAATAATTTGGTAATTAAGCGTCATCGGCAGCTGCGCGTCATTAATCTGTAATGTCACACAGCTACGACTGCAGCGCTTACCAAACTCAGGGAAGTAATCACTTTGCGTGACTATAGAAATAACCTGTTTGTGTTGAAGTTTAATGACAGCTACAACAATCTGCTTTTCGTTGCGGATTTCAATAGAATTGTGATTGCGCTGCGGGAGTAGGCCCGGAGCTAAATGCCAGAAAATCTCTGCCTGGGCGCAACCAGTGCCCAATAGCTGTTCGCTAATTTCTATGGTGTCACTGGAGTCTATTTTTATGGATCTTTTGTGACCAGTGTGACCGTTGCGTGAAAAATACGGGTAAAACTCAGCGCTGCAGCTGTGTTCGTCGTGTGTCACATCGCCCATAACGCCGCGCCGCGCAATGCGAAATGCACCCCATAGTTCCTGTTGTTCTCGGCCATTAATACAGGCTGTATTATGGGCGCGTACTGAGCGGGCGTAATCTCGCTCGGGGCTTGCAACATAATTAAAAACACCTGCGTCTGTAAAAACATCCCTGCCATCCCAGAAAATTTCCATATGCAATGCATCGCAGTGGGCATGGCCAGGCTGATGGCTGGGGGAGAGATTGCCGACATCAAAAAGAATATAGTCCTGCTCCGATTTAACAATAAAATAGCCGCAGGCCGTTAACTCACCTTTTACTGGTCGGGTGTTATTTTCTTGCGGCCAAATATCTAATAGTGTTGCATAGGCTTTGAGATCATCAATGCCGGGCGCTATGCCGTGGGCGCTATCTTTGACTAAAGGAATTCGCCCATCGGGTTTTACGATTGTGCAGCAGTAGCTAAGTGCACGGTTTAGCAATTCTTTAAGCCAGAGCGGAGCAGTGCCTGTGTTATTGATAAGGCAGTTATAAGCGTCCAACAAATGGTGCACCAGAATAAAATGGTACATGGGGCTGCGCTCATAGTGGCTTCCATCGGCAAAAAATTGCTCTTGGCATATCGCCTTCAAAAGCTTAATGGAGCGCTGCTGCCAATGGCGCGCATAGGTATCATTAAAATAATGGCTCCAAATGACCAGAGCGATAATATTTTTAAGTAAATGGTTGGCATCAATATGCCATTCAATGTGGTGAGTTAAATAATGCCCCTGCTGATAAAGGCTGTGGTGCCAGTGCTGCGGTATTAAATCTGCGCCAAGGCGTTGAAAATATTTTATCCAGTTGATAATACGCAAACTAGTGGGGTAGGGCTCCCAAGCGTCTTCAGCAGGGTATGGGTTTTGCTCAAGCCAGCTTTGGATTAACGAATTTTTATCAGCGTTATTTAAACAGTTCGCCGGCGCTTCGTTTGCGCTGGGCGCCAATAAATAGTCAAAATAATGCAAGTTATAGCGCCATAATTTGCTCATGGCGGCTGGCTGCCAGTTCAGGTTCTGAATTGGAAAAGGTGAGGGTGTATTAAGGAAAGTCAGGCGATTATCCGCGTAGCACTCCTGGTGCCCTGCAAAATAAAGCAAATTAAATGCAGGGTTTGGGGCCCCTGTCTGCTGGGTAAGCCTGTAGGGCGGTTTAATAACCCGGCGCACTAGAAAAAAGTACAACTGGCGGATTTTTAAGTGCCGTAGGGTATTTGCCGCGCGTGCCAGGGTTACCAGTGCCCCGTAGCCGGACGTGATTATTTTGGGGCGCATGGTTTGGATGGCATGGTGTGAGCTTTGTTGGAGTGCTTGCAAAAATTCATTTAGAAGCAAACCCGAAATAGCGCAGTTATACCTATGGCGCGGATTTTTGCACCTGGTTCCACAGATCCAAACAGGTTTGCATGACTTCATGCAGCTCTGCAAACGCAATAGGCGCAGGCCTGCCGTCTTTTATGCTCTGCACAACTTCAAGCGCACATTGGGTCTGCCCCTTGTCTTGTTTCCACAGTTTAATTTCCTTCCCAGCGCCAAATCCTACGCAGCTTAAACGGCGGAAGTTATCAATTTTAAGTGATTTGCCAGCGGTATTAACCTCAATAGTTTCTTTAGGTAGGGATCTGTGCCCATTGCTAAAATAATTAATCGTGGCGATGGAGCAATTGGCAAAACGCAACAAAATTTGCCAGCTATCTGCAGGGTGGCCATTTTTGTGTAGCGCCTGTACATTACTCGAAACTATCTTAGATCCGGCAAAAAAGCGACATAAATCGATAAAATGGCACACCTCACCTAAAAGTCGGCCGCCGCCGATATTCACATCCTGGCTCCAATGGGATGGGTCGATAAAACCTGCATTTATGCTGTAGCTGATCACCAGGGGTTCACCTGTGGACGCAGCTAATTTTTTTAAGTGTTGGCTCAATTTAGAAAAACGCCGATTAAAGCCAACGGTAATTTGCAGGCTATTGGCTGATGTGTGTACGGCTGTGCTTATGGAGTCCAGCTCAGCTTGAGTTAAGCACAGGGGTTTTTCAACAAATACATGTTTACCCGCGGCAATGGCCTGTTGCACGAGGCGACCGTGGGTGTTGTGTTGGGTGCTGATAACCACCAAATTACAATCAGCATGATTGAATATGACTTGATTGTCGGTACAGGCAAGGCTAATTTTAAAATCCGCTGCGGCCTTAACCCCGCTTACGCCACTACGACAGGAAACTGCTAAAAATTCGGCGCCTGTTTTGGCAAAAGCGGGCATTAAATGCCGCCGCGCGTAATTACCACTGCCAATAAAACCGATTTTAACTGCTGATGTCGGGGCGATAGCACTCGTGTGTTGGGGGTAATGAATAATTTGGGCTGGTGCAAGGGTGTTTTGAGGATATTCTAATAAAATGGCACTTACACCCGATTGGCCCAATAATTCATAAGCCTGCTCGGCTTTATCAATAGCAAAACGATGGGATACGTAATGCTGGGCTTTTAAAATGCCGTCAGCCATTAATTGTAAAATTGCCGTGAAATTACGCTGTTGTGTCCAGCGCACAAATCCGATGGGATAATCCTGGCCCTGCACTTCATAATTAGGATCGTAACGTCCTGGCCCGTAGGAGCAGGATACCTGAAAGCTCAGTTCTTTCTCGTAAAAATCAGCCCGGGATAAATGTAGCCCACTTACGCCCACTAAAACAATTTTGCCCCGTTTGCGGCACATATGCGCGGCCTGGGCAACAGGTTCTGACGCTTGCGTGCTGAGGGTTAATAAAACGCCATCCACGCCATTTGGGTGCAAATTTTTAATGGTCTGCACACTGTCGTTATGCGCTTGAATTAATATGCCTTTGGCGCCGAGTGCTTCGGCGGCGGCAATTTTATCGGCGGCTAAATCCAGGGCAAATACTTGGCAACCCTGCGCTCTTAACAACTGTACGGTCAATAAGCCAATTAAGCCTAAACCCATCACCACATAGGTCTCGCCTATGCGGGCATCAATAAGCCGCACGCCTTGCAATGCAATGGCGCCCAGCACTGTAAATACAGCGTCTTCATCGGCCACCGCCGGGGGCACTTTAGCGCAGAGGTTTTTATTTACCGCCACAATTTCGGCGTGGTTGCCGTTGCTGACGACCCGATCACCCACGGCAAATTCGGTTACCTGATTGCCGACGGCGATGACAGTGCCGACATTGCAATAACCCAGCGCAATGGGTTCATCGAGTTTTGCCCGTACTGTATCCAGCGTGGTAAACAGGCCATCGGTTTTAATTTTGTCTAAAACCAGGCGCACCTTGTCAGGCTGTTGTTTAATTTTGCTGACCAAACCCGCCTTGCCAAAATCCACCAGCATTTTCTCTGTGCCGGTGGAAATGGCGCTAATATGGGTGCGGATAAGCACTTGTAGGGGGGACACGGATGGAGCTGGCACCTCGGTGATGAGTGTGTCGCCATTGCGTAAACTTTGTAACAATTGTTTCATGTGTCACCCTCGAGAAATCGAGTTATTTTTAATTGATATTGGTGACAGGTATGTGACAAGACGACTTAATCAGATTGACTCTTTCCAGTGCGTTTTAAATCGGCGCTTATACCCACACAGGCTGGCAGCTGGTTGAAATACCTAGGCGGCGACGCTCTGGCAATGCAGGAGCAATTGCCGAGTTGACACGCAGTAGATGAGGATTTTTGTCAAAATTTAACGCCGCCGGCGCTCGCAAGGTAGTATTTCAACAAGCTGTTAATTTGCCGATCGCGCTTAAGAGGCTAATAAGATGTGCTCAATAGTTACCAACAATTTAATCGGGGTATTTTTAGGCAAGCAGTGAGGTTAACAGGGTTGAGCCGAGGGGATATTTTTTATCTAAGGTGCTACTAATATTTAAATAATGCCGTAATGCCAGTTGGATGTGGCCCATGTCTAATAGGGTGCCGTTGGGATCGGCGGTGAGGGGG
>DAOQGS010000111.1:0-3406 GCA_035338675.1 Cellvibrionaceae bacterium | reverse complement strand
CATCCGTTTGGCCGACGATTCGCCCACTCCAAGTGGCATCTTTTTTCATAATTATGACGCTGTGAAACGGCCAATGATCTTTGCCCGCAACGTCGTTGTAAAAAGGTGTGCGGCCAAATTCTGAACTGATGATCACTAATAAGCGGCGATCAATTTGTAATTGCTCGGCAAAATACCAAGCTGCATCGGCGGCGGAAGTCAGTGTGTTCAGTGGCACCAGCATATTTTTATCGTGGTCTGTGTGGGTATCAAAACCACTGATGCTATAGTCGCAGGCGATGCTAGTGCCAGCGGCAAAAGCCGCTAGGGCAAATTTCATATCCTTAACCACTGTGTTTTTTGTCGGCAATTCATCGCTGCTTAGGCTTTGATACAGGTCTACTGTTTGAGCAAAATAGTCCTGTTTGCCCTGAATGGCTGCGCGATAAAAGGCTTTGGCTGAGCTTTGCGCAGCCCGCTGGTTAAGGGCGTTATCGATTAGCTGCTGTTGAGCGGCGTTTAGATATTTTTTGTCTGTTTGTGTAGGCCTTTTTAAAATTTCAATTAGCCCACCATTGATTTGGGTGGCGGCAATGATGCCGCCTGTTTCAAATGAGTTACCCACCAAAAGTGGCATGGGCAGTTGAGTATTGTGTTGGGCTGCATGCAGGGCGCACAAACTGGGATAGCCATTTTTATTGTGGCCGGTAAGGCTGGTTAAGCGGCCCGCTGAATGCACATTGGTTTGGGCATTAACGCCATTAATCACCAGAATTTTATCCTGGTGGCGAGTAAAAAATCCTTCGTTATCCGCAATGGGGGCAAAAGCAAACGGGCCGGCTTGCTTAATATCCAGTTTAGTTGCCCAATTATTAATGGTGCCATTGATATTTGCTTTGGGGTCGCAGAAGCTTGCGCAATCTAAACCTCCGTTAGCAAATAATTGCACCACAAATAGCGGTTCCGTTGTGGGCTCTATGGCTATGCAGGGGTTTAGCCATGACTGTAGACTCAGTGCCGTGCCGGTACGTAAAAAAGTGCGTCGTGTAGGGTTATTCATATAAGTAGTGGTAGTCCGTCATCATGCGAATAAAAACCATGCGCCAGCTGGCTAATTCCGTATTTATAACATCACTATTGGCACTACCTAGGTTACAGGTGTTAATGGTGTTGTAATCCTGTAGTTGGCGGGCGGCAAAATAAAATGCCAACAGTTCATTGATCATTGACTCGTCTGTCTCGCCCCAGAATGCAAAAGCCAATTCACTAAAATAAGTGCGTAATGCCTGGGTGTTTAGGCTGATGCTGCTGGCGGTTAAATTGATCGGGGCTGTTGATTCATTCGTAATGCGCCAGGTGACAGCGGAATTGTGTACCGCCGAGTTCCACGCAGTGTTACCGCTGAGTGTGATGCGCTCTGACTGCGAGACTGTGCCATTGTTGCTAATAAATAGGATGCTGAAAGCGGCGGGCGCCGAGTTATTATTGCGCAGTATCAGTTGATGGTCGGTGTTTGTTGTAGTCACTTCTTGAGTTGCGCTAGTGGCGAGCGTAAATCCTTGGCTGATCTGTTTGGGTTGGGTAAGCGCGCCGTTGCTTGTGTCGGCACGCAGGTTATTTACCAGTTCACAGGATGCGTCTGCGGCGTGTTGTTTGGCAACTTGGTACATCATGGGGGAAAATTGTCGTTGCCGCTGTTCGACGTTATAAGAATCAATACCGCCATAAATAATGAGCCAGTCATTCAGTAGACGGCTATCTGCATAGTGCGCGAGAGACTGGGTTTTATCGTGTAATTCTTCCGGGGTTAGCAAACGCCGAGATTGTTTGTAGCGATTGTCTTTCGTGGGTATGCTGCGAAAATACGGCGAAAGAATTAGTGTTCGCAGCAGATGTTTAAAGTTGTAGTTGTCGCTACTAAATTGTGTGGCGAATTCATTTAGATCTGTTTGTCTTAGGGCTAAATTGGCGCTGGTTAATTGGTAGGGCAAAATATCTTCGCCAAACAGGGCAGGCCACCAAAACTTTACTGTGCCTTCACCAAATTTGGGATCTTGTACTATGTGTTCAGCGAGTTCTCTTAGAGGGTCGCGATCTTGGATTAAATTATTCAGGTCAAACACGGTACCTTCAAAACCCGGCGGCAACATCGATCGATACCAGGTGTCCCCTGTTTTATAAAACGCTGTGCGTTTATAGCTGCTGTCTAGGGTGTCGATACCAAATGCGCCATCAAGATACATACCGCGCGGCCCATAGCGCTGAAAAGTGCCAGCAACGGGATCTATGCGGTCGTGACACACCTTGCACGCAAAACGTGTTGGAATGCCACCTTGCACGTCAATTAATACGCTTGCATCAATATTGCGGGAGCTGGAATTTTCTATATCAATACCTAAAAAGTGTTGCAGCGTCCAGCGGGCACGCGCTCGGTTGCGGTTGGTGGCATTAGTTTGGTACTGCTGTAAATAGCCTAGGTTATTTAATATGCCTACAGGCTCGGTAAATGCTTTGCTTGTAGCGTCCCAATTACTGCTGGGCAATTGATTTTGGGTGGCTGATACCAGTTGCCCCTGGTCTTTGGCCGGTAAAAATTCGCCCGCGCGGGGGCTTAGGTTGCTCTCAAAAATAACGGCTGTATTGGGCCCCACCATGGTGTAATCGGCCGTTAATATTTCTGTATACGGGCGGTTATTTTTGACTACGTAGGCAATAAGTTCCAGCACCGATTCACCAATTTCTCGGCTAACGGCTTGAGCATATCCATTATTACGTGGGCTGCTAGCTAATATGGCAGCGTACATCGGATAATAATTGGCTAAATAAAAATCCAGGCTTAAGGTGCTATTGATGGAGCGAGTGAGTAACCGATCATTCGCACCGCGTTTTACAAATTCATAAAACTCCGCGTTGTCCATTAACTTATCTAATGCCGTCGTGAGATCGGCATCATTTATTAGGCTTGGATAGGCTTCGGGCACTTTGCCCGTTAACAACAAACTGGCGCGGCGATAGGTAGCCCGTGTGGATTCCAATACGGTATTTGTGGGCGCTTGAGCTGTGGGTTGTGCGCCGGTTACCTCCTCTAAAAATGTTTTTAAGACGCTATAACCATAGGCATCAGGCGTTAGTTGAATGCCGCCACCATGCAAACTCGCACCGCGCACTTTTTCTAAAATGGCAACGTTGCCAATGGTTTTTGCTAATTGAGTTAATTGTGCAAGATTGTCGGCTTCTATTTTCCAATACTGCGGGCCATTGGTAAAAACAAGGCGGGAATCTTCGGCGGCGCCTTTTATTTTGTGGCAATAAATGCAAATACTTCTTATGACATCTTTATGAATCGCCGATTCAGGCAATCCTGAGCTTGAGGAGCTTGAGGAGCTTGAGGAGCTTGAGGAGCTTGAGGAGCTTGAGGAGCTTGAGG